>NZ_CAMZMW010000006.1:0-200532 GCF_947311865.1 Paracoccus sp. PARArs4
GAGGGTCTTTCTGTCCGCCGTCGCTCTCGCCGCAACTGTCATCTTCTGGCTTTGAAAATTAACGAGTCTGGAGCCTAGCAGGCCGGCGCCCCGCGCCATCCGAATTCACATAGATTATGTCCCCGGATCGGATTATTGGGGGCAGGCCGGCGCATGCGCCGGCAAAAGGGGAATGCTTGGGCCCGACACGGCCCGGCGGGGAAGGAAGAACAGCGACGGGCAGGTGCCCCGACCGCAAGAACGACCGCCATCGCGGCAGCAACCCCGACATCGGGCGGCACGGCCCCGATGCAGGCACCGGAAAAATACCAACAGAAGAGAGTGAGACATGAACGACAGATCTGATGCACCGCGCGGCCTCTGGGGGCGCTGGCGGTCCATGCTCTTGTGGAAGCAGATCTTCCTGGCGCTGGCGGCGGGCGTCGTCATCGGCGTCGTGCTGAACCAGACCGGCAACGAAGCCGCCGCCGAGGCGATCAAGCCCATCGGCACGATCTTCGTCAACGCGATCAAGATGCTGATCGTGCCGCTGATCTTCGTGTCGCTGGTCGTCGGCATGACCTCGATGCACGACATGTCCAAGATGGGGCGGATCGGGCTGAAGACGGTCGCGCTGTACCTGATGACGACCGCCGTCGCGATCACCATCGGGCTGGTGCTGGGCGCAGTGATCCAGCCGGGCGCGGGCATCGACATGTCGGCCGCCGCCGCGATGGAGGCCAAGGACGCCCCCAGCCTGGTCGACACGATCGTGGGGCTGGTGCCGACGAACCCGGTCTCGGCCTCGGCCGAGGGGAACGTGCTGCAGATCATCGTCTTCGCCATCCTGTTCGGCATCGCGATCAACATGGCGGGCGAGAAGGGGCGTATCGTCCGCGACTTCTTCGACAGCCTGTCCGAGGTGATCTACAAGCTGACCAGCATCATCATCGGCTTCGCCCCCTATGGCGTCTTCGCGCTGATGGTCTGGGTCGCGGGCACCTATGGGCTGGAGCTGCTGCTGCCCCTAGGCGCGGTGATCTTCGCGGTCTATCTGGGCTGCGTCATCCACGCGCTGGTCGTCTATGGCGGGATGATCCGCCTTGGCGGCGGGCTGAACCCGGTGCGCTTCTTCCAGGGCGTGCTGGAGCCGCAGATGGTGGCCTTCACCAGCACCTCCAGCTCGGGGACGCTGCCGGTCACGATGACGGCGGTGCAGCGCAACCTCGGGGCGTCGAAGGGCGTGTCCAGCTTCGTACTGCCGCTTGGCGCGACGATCAACATGGACGGGACCGCGCTGTATCAGGGCGTCTGCGCGCTGTTCGTGGCGCAGGCCTTCAACGTCGATCTGGCGATGGGCGATTACGTCACCATCGTCCTGACGGCGACGCTGGCCTCGATCGGCACGGCGGGCGTTCCGGGCGCGGGCCTGATCATGCTGTCGCTGGTGCTGACCTCGGTCGGGCTGCCGCTGGAAGGCGTCGCGATCATCGCGGGGATCGACCGGATCCTGGACATGGCGCGCACCGCGCTGAACGTCACGGGCGACGCCGCCGTGACCGTCCTCGTCGCCAAGAGCGAGGGCGAGCTGGACCAGGCCGCATATGACACGCCCCACGTTCTGGACAGCGCGTCGCTGAAGGAAATGCGCGGCTGATCGCGCAGACCCGCGCGGGGCGGCATCCGTCGCGCCCCGCGCACCCCGCGACCGGTGCGGAACCGCCGAGGATCCGTCGCATTCTTCCGAACCTCTGGCACGGGCGCGGGCGACGTGGCAGTGTCGCGCGACGAACACCAGCGAATGGATGACAGGATGCGCTTCGCCCCCGCCGCGACACTGGCCCTCGTGGCCGCCCTTGCCGGTTGCGGCATGCCTTCGAACCGGTCCGCGCAGGAATGCATGGAGCGGGCGATGTACTTCGAATCCATCCGCTCCAGCCGCGACGGGATGATCGCCGTGGGCAGCGTCGTGATGAACCGCGTCAGGTCGCCCGAATATCCCAACAGCGTCTGCGCCGTCGTCGGGCAGAAGAACCAGTTCGCAAGCGGGGTGATGACGCGCAGGATGGACCTGCGCACCGCCCCACAGATCCGGGGCGCTGCCGCCTCGGTCCTGCGCGGTGAACGCCATCCGCTGGTCGGGCGGGCCGAGTTCTTCCACGCCGCAAGCTATCGCGCGGGCTATGACAACATGCACTATGTCGTGACGGCGGGGGGCAACGCCTTCTATGAACGCCGCAAGCCGCATCTGGTCACCCAACCGCGCCCCCTGCCCCCGCTCGAGGGCATCACGGGGCGGTAGGGCCGCAGATCAGGCCAGCGTCCGCAGCAGCTCCAGCATGCCGACTGCCGGGGCGTGGTCCGAGAACTCGGTTTCCCGAAGCCGCTCGGCCAAAATGCGCTGGACGTGCTTCAGGTTGTCGGCGGCAAGGTCCAGCAGATCATCCTCGCTGTCGATGGTGACGCGGTCCTTGCTGGCCGGATCGACAAGCTTCGATCCGATCCGCCCTTCGATCCATTCGAGGTCCGCCCGGTGACGCTCGAACGCGGGCGCAAGAAGGTTGTCGGACAGCCCCAGCTTTCGCTTGCCGATCCCGTTCAGGGCCTGAACCCACCTTTCGTTCCGCGCCGGTCGGCCGGGGCCTTCGGTCTCCAGCCCCCCGCCGAATTTTCGCTGGAAGTAAATGAGGGCGACAGCCTCGGCGCTCAGCCCCTCGTTGACCCGCCGGATCTCGTGGTCCTGCAGCGTGACTCCGACCAGTTCCGCGAAATCGCGAACGACATCGCCCTGCGGGAAACGGGTCGGGTCGAACACCCGAAGCTCGACCCGGTCATGCCCGAATGCCTGATCGAGGCGCTCGACCCGCTTGCGATATTGCGGCCACAGACCCAACGGCTCTATCCGACCGAGCCCGCCCGCCTTCACCCGCTGCTGGAAGGCGCTTTCCATGAAGGAATGCGGTGGTCGCAGATACATGACCACCCGCAGCGGCAGATCGAACTGCGCCAGGATATCCCGGAACGCGATGATCCGACCGTCGTCCTGGGGCAGGCTGATCGCCCCGGCAGAAAAAATGCCGATCCCACGAAGCTCCCGCAGGAAGGCATCGAACTTCGCATATGTCTCGCGCTTCATATCCGTCAGCCTGTCGCCGGATATCCCAAGCTGACGAAACGCGAAGTTGTTCTCGGGGTCGGGATTGGTCAGGGCCTCGAAGGCCACGCCGTGGTTCTTGCGCCCCGGATTGAAGTAGCTGACGCCCTGCCGACGCAGCCCGAAGAAGGTTTCCTGGATCGAGCTGCTGCCGGTCTTGTGCATGCCTGCGTGGACGATGAGCATCGCGTCGGCCCCTTGAAACCCCTGATCGCGCCTTGCCTAGCGGTTGGATCCATGACTGTCGAGACAGCGCCAGTGCACGCACCCCGGCATTTCAACCCCGCGATTGTTTCCCGAGGGCGAACTCTGAAGATCGAATCCGGCGGGTAATCACGTGCGGGGTCGGCGCCTATCTCCTGTTCATGAAGACGGACCCAAGACGGCCCGCCACCCAAGAACCAGGAGTTTGAAAATGAAAACCGTCACCTACGCCATCGCCGCCCTCGCCCTTGCCACCGGTGTCGCTCAGGCCAGCAGCTCGGGGCCGATCGGCGGATCGAACCGCGAAGCCCAAGCCGTCGCCACCGTAGAGGTCGCCGCAGGCAGCGTCATGACCACCCGCGAACTGGTCGATGCGGGTCTGTCCGCCGACGATACGGTCACCGTGACCAAGATCCAGGCGCCCGAAGGCCCGGTCGACAATTCGAGCCACGGCTACTTCTGATCGCCGCGCCACGATCCGTCCCTGAAGCGATGGACCGCCCGCCCCAGACCGGGGCCGGCGGTCCTTTTCATTCCTGCGGTGGTCTTGCGGCCATTCGTCTCCGGCGGTATGTGCGTTACAGTATCACGTAACGGAGACCCCATGCCCCTCGACGACCGCCTGCCCGTCACGATCCTCTCGGGCTTTCTTGGCGCGGGCAAGACGACGCTTCTGAACCGGGTCCTGCACAACCGCGAAGGCCGCCGCGTCGCCGTCATCGTCAACGACATGTCGGACGTGAACATCGATGCCGACCTGATCCGGAATGGCGGCGCGGAACTGAGCCATGCCGAGGAAACGCTGGTCGAGATGTCGAACGGCTGCATCTGCTGCACGCTGCGCGACGACCTGCTGACCGAGGTGCGGCGCCTTGCGGAGCAGAAACGCTTCGACCACCTGCTGATCGAAAGCACGGGCATCTCGGAGCCGCTGCCCGTCGCCGCGACATTCGAGTTCCGCGACCAGAACGGCGACAGCCTGACCGACGTGGCGCGGCTGGACACGATGGTCACGGTCGTCGATGCCACCACGCTGGCCCGCGATTTCGACAGCCAGGACCTTGCGCGCGACCGGGGCGAGGCCGCCGACGACCAGGACCGGCGCAGCATCGTCGATCTGCTGGTCGACCAGATCGAGTTCGCCGACGTGATCGTGCTGAACAAGGCGACCGATGCAGGCCCGGATCGGCTGGCCCTTGCGCAGCGCATCGTTTGCGCGCTTAACCCCGATGCGCAGGTTCTGGCCGCGGATCACGGGCAGGTGCCGGCGGACCGCATCCTGGATACCGGCCTTTTCGATTTCGACCGCGCGCATCTGCATTCGACCTGGGCCAAGGAGCTGCACGGCTTTGCCGATCACACCCCCGAGACCCTCGAATACGGCATCGAGAGCTTCACCTATCGCGCGCGCAGGCCCTTCGATCCGGCCCGCATCCACGAGGTTCTTGCGGGCGATCTGCCCGGAGTGATCCGCGCCAAGGGTCATCTCTGGATCGCGACGCGGCCCGACTGGCTGGCCGAGTTCTCGTTGGCAGGGACGATGGCCAGCATCCGCCCGTCGGGGACGTGGTGGGCGGCAGTGCCACGCGACCGCTGGCCGGACCATGCGCAGGCACGGGATTACCTGGACCGCCACTGGTCCGAACCTTTCGGCGACCGGCGGCAAGAGCTGGTCTTCATCGGGATCGCGATGGATCGGGCCGCGATCACGGCGGCGCTGGACGGCGCATTGCTGCAAGGCGCCGACAGCCTGCGCCCGCAGGAATGGGCCGCCCTGCCCGACCCCTTCCCCGAATGGAGGATCGCGTGATGCAGGCGACCGGTCGAAACACGCGCAGTCAGCTGCGCCGACGCCGCAGGACCGTCGATCCGATGGCGGAATACGACCGCCTGCCCGGCCAGTTGCGCGACTGGCTGGCCCATGCGGCGCTGCCCTGGTCGCCGCGCTCGGCGTTGCGGTTGTGGCAGAAGGCGCTGCGCGAGGGGCGCGGCGATGTCGATCTTGCGCGCAGCTATCTTGCGCAGGTCGAGAACCGGCAGCTGCGCCGCGATACCGCGGGCCTCTATGGCAGCGATCACCCCGCGGCCTGATCGCGGTCCTGCAGGATCTCGGCCAGCCAATCGAGGAAGACCGCCAGCCGCCGCAAACCCGAACTGCGGGTCAGGAACAGCGCCGTGATGTCCAGGGGCGCGGCCTCCAGCCGGTCGGGGAACAGCTCGACCAGGCGCCCCTCGGCGATGTCGCGGGCCACCATGAAATCCGAGAAGCGGGCGATCCCCATGCCCCCGATCACGAGGCTGCGCACCGCCTCTCCGTTCGCGGCGCTGACGGCGGCGGGCACGGCGACGGGGGCGTCCAACCCGCGAAAACGCAGCGTGTTGATGTGATCGGGCGCGGTGAAACGCACCTGCGACAGGCGCGCCAGGTCGGCAGGATCGTGCGGCCAGCCGTTCCGGTCCAGATAATCCGGCGCGGCGCACAGCTTCCACGGCGCGCGGCCAAGCGGGCGGTGCAGCAGGTCGCTGTCGGCGAGGGGGCCGAAGCGGATCGCGATGTCGGCCCTGCTCTCGATCAGGTCGACGGTGCGGTCGGTCATGTCCAGCGTCAGCTCGACCAGCGGGTGGCGGGCGTGGAATTCGGCCAGGCGCGGCGCGATCACGTGCAGGACGAAGGGCACCGGCGCGTTGACGCGCAGCGGACCGCGCGGCGTCCGGCTGCCCTGCGCCAGATCGGCCAGCGCCTCGGTCTGGCGCACGATTTCCTGCGCCGATTGCAGCAGCTGGCGGCCTTCGGGGGTCAGCTCGATCGCGCGGGTCGAGCGGCGCAGCAGGCTGACGTTCAGCAACTCCTCGAGCCGCGTGACCGTCCGGCTGAGGGTCGAGGGCGCGACGCCCAGCCTGCGCCCGGCCTCGGCAAAGCCTCCGCCCTCGACCACGGCGACGAACACCGCCAGATCGCGCGTCTGTGGCAATTCGTGCATCCGACGCAAAGCCCCTTTGCCAAACCTTCCGTTCACGCAAAGACCTAGCGCATCCATCTTGGCCACGAAAGACGCTTTGGAAGGAGCAGACGACATGACGATCCAAAATATCGGCCCCTCCGCGATCCCCAGCCTTGGGCTGGGAACCTTCAGGATGGACGCGGGCGAGGCGCGCGAGATCACCAAGGCCGCGCTGGCCGAAGGGTACCGCCATATCGACACCGCGCAGGCCTACGAGAACGAGGCCGAGGTCGGCGAAGGCATCCGCGCCGCCGACACCCCGCGCGACCGGATCTTCGTGACGACCAAGATCCTGCCGCGCGACTTCGCCGCCGCCGATTTCCGCAAGGCGACCGAGGCAAGCCTGCGCGCGCTCGGGACCGATCACATCGACCTGCTGCTGCTGCACTGGCCGTCCAGGGACATTCCCCTGTCCGAGACGCTGCCCGTGCTGGACGCGCTGATCGACGAGGGCAAGGTCCGGTTCGGCGGCGTGTCGAACTTCACCACCGCCATGCTGGCCGAGGCACAGGGGATCATGCGCGCGCCCATCGCCACGAACCAGGTCGAGATGCATCCCTTCATCGACCAGACCCGGCTGCGGTCCTTCATGCAGGATGCGGGCATCCCGCTGACCGCCTATGCCCCGCTGGCGCAGGGTCGCGTCATGCAGGACGACACGATGGCCGCCATCGCCGAGGCCCACGGCACCAGCGCCGCCGCGATCGCGGTCGCGTGGCTGCTGTCCAAGCCGGGCATGATCGCCCTGCCGAAGACCGCCCAGGCGTCGCGGCTGGCAGGCAACCTGCGTGCGGCCGAGATCGTGCTGACCGCCGACGAGATCGCGCGCATCGACGCGCTTGCAGGCCCCGATGGCCGGATCGTCGCGCCCGAGACGCTGGCCCCCGACTGGGACGACTGATCAGGCGGGCTTCATCGCACTCAGGACGGCGCGCGCCGCCGTCACGACCGGGTCGTGCGTCTCGCGCAGGATCTCGACCCGGTCGAAGCGGTCGGGATCGCGGGTGACGGCCTCGCGCAGCGATTGGCCGAAGGCCATGCGCAGTTCGGTCCCGATATTGAACTTGCAGATGGCCGAACCCCGCGCCAGCGCGCTGCGCTGCGCCACCGGCACGCCCGATCCGCCGTGGATCACCAGGGGCACATCGGTCACGGCCTCGATCGCGCGGATGCGGTCCTCGTCCAGGCCGCCTTCCTTCTGCCGCTGCAGATGGACATTGCCGACCGAGATGGCCATCGCGTCCACGCCGGTTTCCCGGGCAAAGCGCGCGGCCTCGTCCGGGTCGGTTCCGGCGGAATCGTCGCCGCCGGAATAGCCGACAAAGCCGATCTCGCCCTCGCAGGACACGCCCGCCGCATGGGCCATCTGCACGATCTCTCGGGTCTGGGCGATGTTCTCGGCCAAGGGTTTGCGCGATCCGTCGAACATGACCGAGGTGAAGCCGCACGCGATCGCCTCGCGGCATTCCTCGACGGTATAGCCGTGATCCAGATGCGCCACGACCGGAACCGAGGCGTGCTGCGCAAGGTGCCGGAACATCGCACCCAGCACCGGCAGCGGCGTATGCGCGCGACAGCCGGGACCGGCCTGAAGGATTACGGGGCAATCCTCGGCCTCGGCGGCGGCGACGAAGGCGCGCATGTCCTCCCACCCCAGGGTCACGAGGCCCGCGACGGCATAACCGCCGCGCAGCGCCGGTTGCAGCACGTCGGCAAGGGTCACGAGGCTCATTTGAACTTGCTCACCATGTCCATGATGCCGGGGATCGTGTGCAGCTGGTGCGCATGGGTCGGCTGGAAATGCTGCTTCAGGCTGCGCTGACTGAAACCGCCGAGGATGGTGAAGTAATACATCTGGTAACCCGGCAGCACCGCGCAGGGGTGATAGCCCTTGTCGAGGCAGATCGTCGATCCGTCCACGATGTGATAGGCATCGCCCGGCTTGCCGTCCTCGCGCTGGAGCATCTGGACCCCCGAGCCGTAATTCGGCTTGAATCGGAAATTGTAGGTCTCGTCATGGCGCGTTTCGGCCATGCTGCCATCGTCGGCCTTGCGGTCGGTATCGTGCTTGTGGCTGGGAAAGCCGGACCAGCCGCCCTCGCCCACCGTGAACAGCTCCGAGACCAGCAGGCGGCCCACACGGTCATGGTGGTTCGACCCCAGGATGTGCTTGATCTTGCGGTGGGTCTTGGTGTCGTCGGACCCGTATTGCACCACGTCCAGATCGGCGGCGCGAACGTCGAAGGGCTCCAGCACGCGGTCGTATTTCGCGCCGGCGACGAAGATCTCGGCCTGCGGGGACTTGCAGGTCAGGCGGACCTTCGCCCCGACCGGGACATAGACGCCCTCGGGCTCTCCGTCCCAGACATCCTCGGTCCGGTTGCCCAGATCGGGGTAATGCGCGCCATCGACCGCGACATCGACGGTGCCCGTCGCGGGCACCACGCAGGTCTCGTAGCCCGCCACGGCATAGTCGAAATGCTGGCCCTGCGTCAGCTTCACGATGTTGAAATAGTTCAGCGGAACCAGCGCATCATCGACATCGACGATGGGTTCGTTCCGGTTGTCATAGGGGGCGATATGCATGGGTCTTTCCTTCAGCAATCCGTCGCGCCGGGATGGGCGGCCAGGAATTCGTTCAATCCTTGGGTATCGGGCATGGCGGGCGCGCATCCGGGACGCGACACCACGATCGAGGCGCAGGCCGAACCGCGCAGAACGGCCTCGTGCAGGGGGCGGCCATCGGCGATCCCCGCCAGCAGCCCCGCCATGAAGCTGTCGCCCGCGCCGTTGGGCTTGATCGCGGTCACCGGGAAGATGCCGGTGCGGATCTCCTGCCCGTCCGCGAGGGTGATCGCGCCCTTGTGGCCCATCTTGTAGACGACCAGCTTGCCCTGAGCTGCCAGCTCGCGCGCCTTGGCCAGCCCCTTGTCGATCCCGCCCGCCATGAAGCCGAATTCCTCGTCATTGCCGACGATCATGTCGCTTTCGGCACCGGCCCGCGACAGGACCTGCGCCGCCACCTCGGGCGAGGGCCAGGAATAGGGGCGATAATCGATGTCGAAGATGATCGGCAGCCCCGCCCGACGCGCAAGGTCGAAGGCGTGGAACGTCGCCTCGCGCGCGGGGTCGGCGGCAAGGACGGTGCCCGCGGTGATCAGCGCGCCGAAAGCGGCGTAATCGACGCGTTCGACATCCTGCGGCGTCACCTGGAAATCGACGGCGCCGTTGCGATAGATGACGTTCTGGAAATCCTCGATCCGGCTTTCATAGACCGCCAGCGACAGGCGGTATTCGCCCCCCACCACCTGCAGATGGGTCGTGTCGACTCCGTAATGCCGCAGCCGGTTGGCGGCAAAGCGCCCGACCGCGTCGTCCGATACGCTGGTCACCAGCGCCGCGCGGCAGCCCAGCTTGATCAGACCCGCGCAGATATTGGCCGAGGAACCGCCCAGATCGGCCTGGAACATCCCGGCATCTTCGGATTTCACGCCCGGCGTGGCGGCGAACAGGTCCATCCCCGCCCGCCCGAAGACCACGAAGCTGCGCTTCGCGATGGCGTCCAGAAGCGCCTGCATCAGACGCCCCTCCGCTGGTTCGCGCGTCCCGATTCCCAGTCCAGATGCGCCTGGCGCACCTTGTCGCTGTCGGTGACATGGGGGGTGCCGACCTCCCACCAGGCATGGCCCTGCTTGGTCCAACCCTCGTAGGCATCGACGTTCATCACGATGACATAGGTCCGGTCGCTGGCCTTGGCGCGCTTGAAGGCTTCGGCCAGTTCGGCAGGGTTCTCGACACGCTCGGCGGTGGCGCCCATCGCCGCGGCATGGGCCGCGAAATCGACGCCGAAGGGGCGGGTCACGGTCGGGCAATCCGCGATCAGGTTGTTGAAGCTGTCATTGCCGGTGTTGTTCTGCAGCTTGTTGATGACCGCGAAGCCGCCATTGTCCAACAGCATCACGATCAGCTTCTTGTCGCTGAGGACCGAGCTGTAGATGTCCGAGTTCAGCATCAGATAGGAGCCGTCGCCGCAGAAGGTGATGGTGTCCTGATCCGGTTCCTGCTGCGCCTGCGCGATGCGCGCGCCCCATGCGCCCGCGATTTCGTAACCCATGCAGCTGAAGCCGAATTCCACATCGACCGTGCCGGTGTCCAGCGTGCGCCAATTGGCCGTAACCTCGGCGGGCAGACCGCCTGCCGCCGCGACGATCCGGTCGCGGCTGTCGCACAGCGCGTTCACCACGCCGATGGCCTGCGCATAGCTGTTCGGCCCGTTCCCCGCGCGGGTGTTCTCGGCCACGTAATCCTTCCAGCTCGCGCGTTCGGCCTTGGCGAAATCCACCCATTCGGTCGGGGCGCGGTATCCGCCCAAGGCTGCGTGCAGCGCGGTCAGCGACAGTTTCGCATCGCCCACCACGGGCAGCGACAGGTGCTTGCTGGCATCGTGCCGCGCCGCGTTCACTGAAACGAAGCGCGCATCCTGCGCGAAGGCCGTCCACGACCCGGTGGTGAAGTCCTGAAGCCGCGTCCCGACCGCAAGGATCACGTCGGCTTTCGCCGCGATGGCGTTGGCGCTGTCGGATCCGGTGACCCCGATCGGCCCGATATTCAGCGGGTGTGCGTCCAGCATGTTGGCACGGCCCGCGATGGTCTCGACGACCGGGATGTCATGCGCCTCGGCCAAGGCAGTCAGTTCGGCCACCGCGCGGGAATACTGCACGCCCCCGCCCGCGATGATCATGGGGCGCTTGGCGCCCGACAGCAGGGCGATGGCATCGGCGATCTCGGCCTGGTCCGGGGTCTGGCGGCGGATGCGGTGGACCTTCTTCTCGAAGAACACCGCCGGATAATCGTAGGTCCAGCCCTGCACATCCTGATGCAGCCCGATGAAGGCGGGCCCGCAATCGGCCGGGTCCAGCATCGTCGCCAGCGCGTTGGGCAGAGATTGCAGGATCTGCGCGGGATGCGCGATCCGGTCCCAGTACCGCGTCACCGGCTTGAAGGCGTCGTTCACGCCGAAGGTGGGATCGTTGAAATTCTCCATCTGCTGCAGGACGGGATCGGGCAGACGCGTCACGAAGCTGTCGCCGCACAGCAGCAGCATCGGCAGCCGGTTGGCATGGGCCAGCGCCGCCGCGGTCAGAAGGTTCGAAGTGCCCGGCCCCGCCGATGCCGTGCAGAACATGAACCGCTGGCGCAGCCACTGCTTGGCATAACCTGCGGCGGCAAAGCCCATGCTCTGCTCGTTCTGCCCGCGATACAGCGGCAGCTCCTCGCGCATGGTGTTCAGCGCCTCGCCCAGGCAGGTCACGTTGCCGTGGCCGAAGATGCCGAAACCGCCGCCGCAGACGCGATGCTCGGCCCCGTCGATCTGGATATACTGGTTCGCCAGCCAGCGGATGATGGCCTGCGCCGTCGTCAGGCGGATGGTCGGTTGGGTCATGGTGCTGGCCTCGTTAATCTTGCAGCCTTGGGGTGATTGCATCTTGCGGGTCGTCGAATCTGACGATACAACTTTTGCAACCGGTTGCAATTTGATTTTCGGGGAGGGGACGAAAGTTGCGCGAAATCGGAATTGGAATTCTTGGCGGCGGCTACATGGGCAAGGCGCATTCGGTCGCGATGGCGGCGGTGGGCGCGGTCTTTGCCACGACGCTGCGGCCACGACTGGAGATGATCTGCGCCTCGCGTCCGGACAGCGCGGAACGATATCGCCGCGAATACGGCTTTGCCCGTGCGACGGCGGATTGGCGCGAACTGGTGAACGACCCCCGGGTCGAGGCCATCGTGATCGCCACGCCGCAGGACACCCACCGCCAGATCGCCGAGGCCGCCTTTGCCCTTGGCAAGCCGGTCTTCTGCGAGAAACCCCTGGGCGCCGGGCTGGAGGACAGCCGCGCGATGGTCGCCGCCGCCGAGGCCAGCGGCCAGGCCAACATGGTCGGCTTCAACTATATCCGCACGCCCGCCAGCCAATATGCGCGCAAGCTGATCGCGGATGGCGTAATCGGCCAGGTGACCATGTTCCGCGGCGAACATACCGAGGATTTCTATGCCGACCCGCAGGCCCCCGCGACATGGCGCACGACGGGCATGGCGAACGGCACCATGGGCGATCTGGCCCCGCACATGATCAACGGCGCGCTGGCTCTGCTGGGCCCCATCGCCAGCGTCATGGCCGAGATCGAGACCGTCCACCCCACCCGCCCCGGCGGCGAGGTGACGAATGACGACCACGCCCAGATGATGGTCCGCTTCGACAATGGCGCGATGGGGCAGATGTATTTCTCGCGCATCGCGACGGGCCGCAAGATGGGCTATGCCTATGAAATCTCGGGGACCAGGGGCGCGATCCGCTTCGATCAGGAAGACCAGAACGCGATCTGGCTGTACCGGATGGAGGGGGACGAGGCGATGCGCGGCTTCACCAAGATCCTGACCGGCCCCGCGCATCCCGACTATCAGCCCTTCTGCCTGGGGCCGGGTCACGGCACCGGATACCAGGACCAGATCATCATCGAGGCCCGCGATTTCCTGAAGGCGATCGAGACGGGGCAACCCGTATGGCCGACCTTCCGCGACGGGCTGGAGGTGACGCGCGTCGTCCAGGCCGCCCTGCGATCCGCCAGCGACCGCCGCTGGATCGACATTCAAGACATCTGATCACCGGAGAACACCAGATGAGCATTCGTATCGGAAACGCGCCCTGCAGCTGGGGTGTGGAATTTGCCGGTGACCCGCGGAATCCCGATTGGCGGCAGGTGCTGAAGGAATGCGCCCAGGCCGGCTACAAGGGGATCGAGCTTGGCCCCGTCGGCTTCATGCCCGAAGACCCCGCGGTGCTTGCCGATGCGCTGGCCGAACATGACCTGCAACTGATCGGCGGCGTGGTCTTCCGCCCCTATCACGACCCCGCGGCATGGGACGAGGTGCTGGACGCCACCCACCGCACCGCCCGCGCGCTGAAGGCGCATGGTGCGCAGCACATGGTGCTGATCGATTCCATCTCGCCCCGCCGCGCCCCGACCGCCGGACGCGCCTCCGAGGCCGAGCAGATGGACCGCGCCGAATGGCAGTCCTTCCGCGACCGCATCGCGGAATCCGCCCGCATCGGCACCGAGGAATACGGCCTGACCGTCGGCATCCACGCCCACGCCGCGGGCTTCATGGATTTCGAACCGGAACTGGAACGCCTGCTGGACGAGGTCGACGAGAAGATCCTGAAGATCTGCTTCGACACCGGCCACCATTCCTATGCGGGCTTCGATCCCATCGCCTTCATGAAGCGCCACATGGATCGCATTTCCTATATGCATTTCAAGGATATCGATCCGAAGGTGAAGGCTTCGGTGATCCAGAACCGCACCGGCTTCTACGACGCCTGCGGTCAGGGCATCTTCTGCAGGCTGGGACAGGGCGACGTCGATTTCCCGGCGGTCCGGCAGGTGCTGCTGGATGCAGGCTTCCAGGGCTGGTGCACGGTCGAACAGGATTGCGATCCGACCATGGACGTGACCCCCATGGAGGACAGCCGCGCCAACCGCGAATACCTTGAATCAATCGGCTTCAAATAAGGGGCAGGCCATGACGAAACTGAAATGGGGCATGATCGGCGGTGGCGAAGGCAGCCAGATCGGCCCGGCGCACCGTCTGGGCGCCCTTGCAGACAGCCGCTTCGACTTTGTCGCGGGCGCGCTGGACCACCGCCCCGAGATCGGGCGCGAATACGCGACCCGGCTGGGCATCGCCGACGACCGCGCCTATGGCGGCTGGCAAGAGATGCTGGAGGGTGAGCGTAACCGCGACGACCGCATCGATCTGGTGACGGTGGCCACGCCCAACGCCACCCATTTCGAGATCACCAAGGCGTTCCTGCAGGCCGGCTTCAACGTGCTGTGCGAAAAGCCGATGACCATGACCGTCGAGGAGGGCGAAGAGATCGTCCGCATCGCCCGCGACACGGGCAAGATCTGTGCGGTCAACTATTGCTATTCGGCCTATCCGATGGTCCGGCAGGCCCGCGCGATGGTCCGCAACGGAGAGATCGGCAAGGTCCGGCTGGTGGTCACGAACTTCAGCCACGGCCATCACGGCGATGCGACCGATGCGGACAATCCGCGCGTCCGCTGGCGCTATGACCCCGCGATGGCGGGGGTGTCGGGGCAATTCGCGGATTGCGGCATCCACGCGCTGCACATGGCCAGCTTCATCGCCGACGATCAGGTCGAGCGGCTGTCGGCGGATTTCGCCTCGACCATTCCCAGCCGGGAACTGGAAGACGACGCCATGGTCAACTTCCGGATGGAGGGCGGCACGGTCGGGCGTCTCTGGACATCCTCGGTCGCGATCGGGCGGCAGCACGGCTTCGACATCCAGGTCTTCGGGGAAACGGGCGGGCTGCGTTGGGCATCGGAACAGCCGAACCAGCTGATCCATACGCCCGTCGGCGGCCGGACGCAGATCATCGAGAAGGGCGAAGGCGGCCTGCACGCCGATGCGCAGCGTCTCAGCCGCGTGGCCATCGCCCATCCCGAAGGCTTCCCGCTGGCGGTCGCGAACATCTATTGCGATCTGGCCGATGCGATCGCGGGCCATGACCGCGACGGGTTGCCCCTTGCGGCGGATGGCGTGCGGTCGATGGCCGCGGTCCATGCCGCCGTGGCATCCGCCAAGCGCCAGGGCGAATGGGTCGAGGCCCGCCCCTCGATCTTCCGATGAACGGTACGGGCGGTCCTTCGGGGCCGCCCCACCCCGGTTACGGCAGCGGGCGCAGGGTCTTGCGCTCGACGATGCTGCAGGGGAACAGCCGCGCCTCGGGATAGCGGTCGGGATCGTCCATCGTCGCCACCATCAGCTCGATCGAGGAATTCACGATCTCGCGGATGGGCTGGCGGATGGTCGTCAGGGCAATGTTTTCCCAGCCCGCGACCTCCATGTCGTTCAGGCCCAGAATGCCGATATCGCCCGGCACCGACAGGCCCGCATCCGAGATGGCCGAGATCGCCCCGATGGACAGCACGTCGTCGCCGCAGAAATAGGCCTGCGCGGGCCGATCCTTCAGCAATTGCTGCATCTGCTCACGCCCGGCCTCGAAGCTGTAGGCGCGCGCATGGCTGCAGGTGACGCGCACGTCCGGATGCGCCGCCAGTTCCGACAGGAACCCCGCCTGCCGGTCCTGGGTCGAGGTCGCGGCCTCGGGTCCGCCCAGAAACGCCAGATCGACATAGCCCCGCGCAATCAGCGTCCGCGCCGCCATGCGTCCGCATTCCACGTTGTCGATCCCCACGACATGCACGTCCGGGGCGCTGGAATATCGCCCGAAGGCGTTGACCACCGGGACGCCCGCATCGCGGAACGCCTGCGAGAATTCGGGCGGCAGGGTCGATGACGCGACCATCACCGCATCCACCGAATACTGTCGCAGCATCCGGACGGAATTGGCGGGCTCCACTTCGTCGGTCAGGTTGACCAGCAGGGGGCGCAGGCCCCGCGCCTGCAGGCCGCGCGTGAACTGGTCGAAGATCGACAGGAAGATCGGGTTGTGGAAGTTGTTCGACACCAGCCCGATCATCCGCGTCCGCCCCGTCGTCAGCGACGAGGCCAGCGCGTTCGGGCTGTAGCCCAGATCCCGTGCGGCCTTCTCGACCTTGCGGCGGGTCTTGTCGCTGACCGAGGCGCCGGGCGTGAAGGCACGCGACACGGCCGAGCGGCTGACCCCTGCGCGTTCCGCGACCTCTTTCAATGTGACGACCATGCCGGCTCCGCTGCGATTTGGCATTCCGATACCCTGTCAGTGCAGCTTTGGACATTAGTTTTCGCGCGTCCACATTGCAACCGGTTGCAATATGGCATGACGTGTGGTTATCTTTTCAGCGGAGGATGGGCCGAATGGCCTGCCTGAACGAATCTGGGAGGGTTCAATGAAGAGAACGGTTCGCACGCTTCTGATCGCCGCCGCGATCGCCCCCGCCCCCGTGGCCGCTATGGCCGAGGGCGAGAAATACATCCTTGTCAGCCACGCTCCCGACAGCGACAGCTGGTGGAACACCATCAAGAACGGCATCGCCCTGGCCGGCGAGCAGCTGGATGTCGAGGTCGAATACCGCAACCCGCCCACCGGCGACATCGCGGACATGGCGCGCATCATCGAACAGGCCGCTGCATCCGGCCCGAACGGCATCATCACGACGCTGGCCGATTACGACGTGCTGAAGCAGCCGATCATGGATGCCGTGGCCTCGGGCGTGGACGTGATCATCATGAACACCGGCAGCGGCGATCAGGCCCGCGAGGTCGGCGCCCTGATGTATGTGGGCCAGCCCGAATACGACGCGGGGCTTGCCGCCGGTCAGCGCGCCAAGGGCGACGGGATCGAAAGCTTCCTCTGCGTGAACCACGCCATCCAGCAGCCGACCCTGGCCGAACGCTGCCAAGGCTTTGCCGACGGGCTGGGGATCGAGCTGGGCACCTCGATGCTGGACAGCGGCGCCGACCCCGCGGAAATCAAGAACCGCGTGCAGGCCTATCTGTCCGCAAATCCCGACACCGACGCGATCCTGACGCTCGGGCCCGTCTCGGCCGATCCGACCCTGCTGGCGCTGGAGGAAAACGGCATGGCGGGCGACATCTATTTCGGCACCTTCGATCTGGGCGAGGAGATCGTCAAGGCGATCAAGTCCGGCGTCATCGAATGGGGCATCGACCAGCAGCCCTTCCTGCAGGCCTATCTGCCGGTCGTGATCATGACCAACTATCACCGCTATGGCGTGCTTCCGGGCAACAACATCAATGCGGGCCCGGGCTTCGTGACCGTAGAGGGCCTCGAGAAGGTCGAGCAGTTCGCCGGCGAGTATCGCTGAGCCGCGACGATTCGGGCGCCCGGCAATCGGGCGCCCCTTCCCCACAAGCAACATCGACAGGAGCGCGCTGATGGGCGACGCAGCTTCAACTTCGCCGTCGCAGGACGAGCGGATCAAGGAAATATCGGCCCTGCGCCGCGCGCTGATCCGGCCCGAACTGGGCGGCATGGTCGGCACGGTCGCGGTCTTCACCTTCTTCCTGCTGTTCGCATTCGACAGCGGCATGTTCAACAGCCAGGGCGTGATGAACTGGGCGGTCGTCTCGGCGCAGTTCATGATCATCGCGGTCGGCGCCTGCCTGCTGATGATCGCGGGCGAATTCGACCTGTCGGTCGGCTCGATGATCGGCTTCGCGGGCATGATCATCGCGATCCTGGGCGTCACGCTTGGCTGGCCGATGTGGATGGCGATCCTTGCGACCTTCGCGCTCTGCATGGCGATCGGGGCGCTGAACGGCTGGATCGTGGTGCGCACGGGCCTGCCCAGCTTCATCGTGACGCTGGCCTTCCTGTTCATCCTGCGCGGCTTCACCATCTTCCTGCCCCAGATGATCGAGCGGAAGACCATCATCGGCGGCATCCGCGACGCGGCGCAGGGCGACTGGCTGGCCGCGGCGTTCGGCGGCAAGATCCTGGGCGGGCTGTTCGTCTGGCTGGGCGACATGGGGCTGATCGCGGTGTTCGATCGCGGCACCCGCGCCGGGCAGCCGGTGGTCGACGGCATCCCCATGCTGATCGTCTGGGCGCTGGTCCTGATCGTCTTCGGCCATGTCGTCCTGACGCGCACGAAATTCGGCAACTGGATCTTCGCCGCAGGCGGCGATGCCGAGGCCGCGCGCAATTCCGGCGTGCCCGTCAACAAGGTCAAGATCCTGATGTTCATGTTCACCGCCTTCTGCGCGACGGTCTTTGCCGTCTGCCAGGTGATGGAATTCGGATCCGCAGGCGCCGATCGCGGGCTTCTGAAGGAATTCGAGGCGATCATCGCGGTGGTCATCGGCGGCGCGTTGCTGACGGGCGGCTACGGCTCGGTCATCGGGGCGGCGCTTGGGGCGCTGATCTTCGGCGTCGTCCAGCAGGGCCTGTTCTTCGCGGATGTCGAAAGCTCGCTCTTCCGGGTGTTCCTGGGGGTGATCCTGCTGGGCGCCGTGATCCTGAACACCAATATCCGCCGCATCATCACCGGAGAGCGCTGATCATGACCAAAGGGAACGCTCCGATCATCCAGATGACCGATATCGAGAAGCATTTCGGCAGCGTGATCGCGCTGGCCGGCGTTTCGGTCGACATCTTTCCCGGCGAATGCCATTGCCTTCTGGGCGATAACGGCGCAGGGAAATCGACCTTCATCAAGACCATGTCGGGGGTCCACAAGCCGACCCACGGCCAGATCCTGTTCGAAGGCCGCCCGATGCATTTCAACGATCCGCGCGACGCCATCGCCGCGGGGATCGCCACCGTCCACCAGCATCTGGCGATGATCCCGCTGATGTCGGTCAGCCGCAACTTCTTCATGGGCAACGAGCCCGAGAAGAAGGTCGGCCCGTTCAAGTTCTTCGACCACGATTACGCCAACCGCGTGACGATGGAGGAGATGCGCAAGATGGGCATCAACCTGCGCAGCCCCGATCAGGCGGTGGGCACCCTGTCGGGCGGCGAGCGTCAGACCGTCGCCATCGCGCGGGCCGTGCATTTCGGCGCGAAGGTGCTGATCCTGGACGAACCGACAAGCGCGCTTGGCGTGCGGCAGACGGCGAATGTGCTGGCGACCATCGACAAGGTGCGCAAGCAGGGGATCGCGGTGGTGTTCATCACCCACAACGTGCGCCACGCGATGGCGGTGGGCGACCGCTTCACGGTGCTGAACCGGGGCCAGACGCTTGGCACCGCGCAGCGCGGGCAGATCACCCCAGAGGAACTGCAGGACATGATGGCGGGCGGTCAGGAACTCGCCGCGCTCGAGGGCAGCCTGGGCGGGACCGTCTGACGGCCACCTGCCCCGAAACCAACGCGGCCCCGGCAGCGATTCCGGGGCCGCGTCTCGTCTCAGTCACGGACCGCGGGCGGGCGGTCGTCATGTTCGTCGGCCAGCACGCGGTCGCGCTGCATTTCCAGCCACATCGCGTTCATCACCGCGAAGATCGCGGCCAGCGGCAGCCCCAGAAGCCAGGCGAAATACCACATCGTTGCTCTCCTTTCCCTCAGTACAGGCTGTCGGAATCGGCAGTCACGTCGGCCTCGCCGACCTTGCCCCACAGCACGCGATAGACCCAGGCCGTATAGGCCAGGATGATCGGCATGAAGATCACCGTCGCGACCAGCATGATGAACAGCGTCAGATGCGAGGACGAGCTGTCCCAGACCGTCAGCGACGAACGCGGATGCAGCGACGACGGCAGGATGAACGGGAACATCGTCAGCCCCACGCTTGCGATGGCCCCGAAGATCCCCAGCTTGGACCAGACCAGGGTCGAGACCTCGCGGCCCGCGCGCAGGCCCGCCACGGCCAGCGACATGCCCGCCAGCGCCATCACCGGCGCCACCACGATCCAGGGCCGCGCGACATAGGCCGCAAGCCAGCTGTCCGTCCGCGCGACCTCGGAGTAGAGCGGGTTCGACGGCCCGTCGGTCACGACCTCTCCGATGATGGCGTAACCCTCGATCCCGAAGGCCAGCCACAGCCCCGCAAGGACGTATCCCGCGATGGTCACGACCCCCGTGACACCGCCGATGCGGCGGGCACGATCGGCCACCGCGCCCCGGGCCTTGAGCGACAGCCACGCCGCCCCATGCGTCACCAGCATCGCCAGCGACACGACGCCGGTCAGCAGCGCGAAGGGGTTCAAGAGCCCCAGGAACTTGCCGAAATAGCTGCCCTCGTAGCGCGAGAACAAATCGGGCGTCAGCTCGAACGGGACGCCCTGCAGCACGTTGCCGACCGCGACCCCGAAGACCAGCGCGGGCACCGCGCCCCCCGCGAACAGCGCCCAGTCCCAGCCGTTCCGCCAGGCGGGGGACGGCCGCTTGGACCGGTACTTGAACGCGACGGGCCGCAGGATCAGCGCGCAGAGGACCGCGAACATCGCAAGGTAGAACCCCGAGAAGCTGACCGCATAGAGCGGCGGCCAGGCCGCGAAGATCGCGCCGCCGCCCAGGATGAACCAGACCTGGTTCCCCTCCCATACGGGGCCGACGGTATTGATGGCGATGCGCCGTTCGGTGTCGGTGCGCCCGACGAAGGGCAGCAGCGCGCCGACCCCCATGTCGAAGCCGTCCGTCAGCGCGAAGCCGATCAGCAGGACCCCCAGCAGAAGCCACCAGGTCACGCGCAGCACGTCATAGGATATCAGTTCGTGAAGGATCATCTTGCTCACTCCGCAGGGGTCGGAACGGGGGCGGCACCGCCGCGCAGGCGCGTCTCGTGGCGGGCCTCCCAGGCTTCGGTCTCGTCGATGTCCTGGAACGGGCCCTTGCGGATGTATTTCAGCATCAGGCCCATCTCGACGACGAAGAGGATGGTGTAGAAGGTGACGAAGCCCGCCAGCGTCAGCAGAAGGTCCTGCACGCTGAGGTGGCTGACGGACAGCGCGGTCGGCAGCACGCCGTCGACCGTCCAGGGCTGGCGGCCGTATTCGGCCACGAACCAGCCCAGCTCGGCCGCGATCCAGGGCGCGGGAATGATCGCCACCGCGACCCGCAGCGCCCACCGCGGATAGCTTTGCTGACGGAAGGACGACCGCCAGAAGAAATAGGCCATGACCCCGATGAACAGGAACCCGAGCGCGACCATGAAGCGGAAGGACCAGAACAGCGGCAGCACGCCCGGAATGGTATCGTTGGCGGTCATCGCGATCTGTTCGGGCGTCGCGTCGCGCGGGTCGTCCATGTAGCGCAGCAGCAGGAAGGCGAAACCCAGGTTGCCCGAGTGCTGTTCGAACGTGTCGCGGATCGCGGGCGGGGTCGCATCGCGCATCTCGCGGATCGACATCAGCGCGTCATAGGCGAGGATGCCGCTTTTGATCCGGTCCTCGGCCTCGGCCACCAGGTCGTTGATGCCCGGGATCTCGGTCCCGAGGGACCGGGTGCCGATCAGCCCCATGACGAAGGGGATCTCGACCGCGTAATGGGTCTCGCGCGCCTCGATGTCGGGGATGCCGAAGGCGGTGAAGGGCGCGGGGGCCTCGTGGGTTTCCCACATGCCCTCCATCGCGGCCAGCTTCATGCGCTGCGTGTGGCTGGCGGCATAGCCGCTCTCGTCGCCCAGCACGACCACGGAGAGCGATGCCGCAAGCCCGAAGGACGCCGCGACCGTGATCGAGCGCCGCGCCAGCGCGGTGTGGCGGCCCTTCAGCAGGTACCACGCGGACACGCCCAGCACGAAGACGGATGCCGTGACGTATCCCGCCGACACGGTATGCACGAACTTGGCCTGCGCGACCTCGTTGAAGAGGACGGCGAAGAAATCGTCCATCTCCATCCGCATGGTGTCGGGGTTGAAGGACGCGCCCACCGGGTTCTGCATCCAGCCGTTCGCGATCAGGATCCACAGCGCCGAGAAGTTCGACCCGATGGCCACCAGCCACGCGACCGCCAGATGGGCCACGCGGCTCAGCTTGTCCCAGCCGAAGAAGAACAGCCCCACGAAGGTCGCTTCGAGGAAGAAGGCCATCAGCCCCTCGATCGCCAGCGGCGCGCCGAAGATGTCCCCGACATAGTGGCTGTAATAGCTCCAGTTCATGCCGAACTGGAATTCCATGGTGATGCCCGTGGCGACGCCCAGGGCGAAGTTGATCCCGAACAGCGTTCCCCAGAATTTCGTCATCTGCCGCCAGATCGGGCGGCCCGTCATGACATAGACGGTCTCCATGATCGCGACCAGGATCGACAGACCCAGTGTCAGCGGCACGAAGAGGAAATGATACATCGCCGTCATCGCGAATTGCAGGCGTGACAGCTCGACCACGTCGAGTTCCATTGCGGCAGGCTCCTTCGATGCTGTGCCGCCGGGGCGGCGCGCATCTTCTAGCAGCCCTGCCGACCGCGCGATTTGATCTGGCGCAAATCGCGCGGGGTTTCAGCGGCTTCCGGGTTGCGACAGCGCGACGCAGGCATCGAAGACGGGATGGTCCTGCCCGCGATGCATGGCCGTCAGGATCGCGGCATCGGGCAGGAAGGCGCGGATGTTCGACAGCACGGCATCCGCGGTATCGGGGTCCAGCCCCTCGGTCGGTTCGTCCAGCAGCAGGATCTGCGGGCGGGGCAGCAGGCTGCGCGCAAGGGCCAGCCTCTTGGCCTGCCCGCCCGACAGGCCCGCGCCCCCTTCGGCCAGCCGCGCATCCAGCCCGCCGCGTTCGCGGATGGCGGGCGTCAGGGCCACGACATCCAGCACGGCCCACAGCGCATCGTCGTCGAAATCGCCCGCAAGGGTCAGGTTCTCGCGGATGGTGCCGCCGATCAGGGCGCTGCGCTGAGGCAGCATCACGACGCGCGCGCGCAGCGATGCCTCGTTCCATTCGCAGGGTGGACGCCCCGCGATGCGGATGCCGTCACCCGGCAGCATGGCCGCGACGGCCAGCAGAAGCGTGCTCTTGCCCGCGCCGCTCGGGCCGGTCAGCGCAAGGGCCTGCCCCGGCCCAAGCGTGAAGGCGATATCGTGGCGGGACACCGCCAGATCGGGCCGGTTGGGCAGATCGGGGCGCGTGTCGGGGGCAGGTCGCCCCCGGCCGGGACCGATGCGACGGGCAGCGCCCGCAAGGCGTCCGATCTCGGCAAAGCCGCGCCGCAGGGGCAGCAGCGTCTCGGCCAGGGCCAGTGCGACGAACAGACCGATCGCCGCACGGGCGGGCCCCACAGTCTCGACCAGCGCCCCGCCCGCGACCAGCGCCCCCGCGACGGCCAGCGCCACAAGCGCCGACAGGACCAGCCCGGCCCGACGCTCGACCCGGTCGAGGATCGCCGCATCGCGACGGGCCGCATCGTCGATCTCGGTCAGCGCGGTTTCGCGGGCCGGAAGGCGACCGGCAAGGATCAGGGCCTCGCGGTCGCGGATCATGTCGATCATGCCGCGCCGCAACGCCTGCGCGCCGCGCTCTGCCATGTCGGCGGGCCGCAGCGTGCGCCGCGCCAGCCAGGTCAGCACGATGACCGCGCCGGGCAGCAGGACCGCCGCGACCGTCAGCGCCACCGACGGCCCGACCAGCCACCACAGCGCGGCCAGGGCCGCAAGCTGCGTGACCAGCCCCGCCGCGACGGGCAGGACCAGCCGCAGGATCAGCCCGTCCAGCGCATCCACATCCGCGATCATCCGCGTCAGGATCGTCTCTCCGCGCAGGCGGGCAAGGGCGCGCGCATCGAGGTCCGCATGCCGTCGCAGGATCGCGACGCGCAGCGCCGCCAGCGCGTGCAGGATCGCGTCGTGGGTCAGCAGCCTTTCGCCGTAACGCGCCGCCGTCCGGCCAAGCGCAAGGAACCGCACCCCCGCCGAGGGTCGGAACACGTCGAAGGCGATGCCGATGCCCGCCAGCCCCGCCACGCCGGTCGCGGTGATGAACCAGCCCGACAGCCCCAGCAGCGCGGCACCCATCAGCAGGACGATCACCGACAGCGCGGCCCCGCGCATCATCGCGCCGGGGGCGGCGCCGATCAGCAGGCGGACAAGACCAAGCATTCGGGTCATCCCGCCACCTTCGCGCGGGCGTCGGCTGCCGCGATCAGCGCGGGATCGTGGGTTGCGACCACCACCGCACGGCCCGCCTGCGCGATGCGCCGCAGCGATGCGATGATGCGCACGGCGGTCGCCCCGTCCAGGTCGGCGGTCGGCTCGTCGGCAAGGATCAGGTCGCCGCCCGCCATGACGGCCCGCGCCAGCATCAGCCGCCGCGCCTCGCCCCCCGATACGCCGCCGCCGCTTTCGCCCAGTCGGGTGTCCAGGCCCGCGGGCAGGCGCTCGACGATGCGGCTGGCATCGGCCATGCGCAGCGCGGGCCAGGGATCGGCCCCCGTGCTGCGCGGGTCCAGCCAGGCACGCAGCGGCAGGTCCGGGAAATGCGGACGCTGCGGGACAAAGGCCAGCCGCGCGCGCCAGGCATCCGCCGTATCGGGCGTTAGATCAGTGCCGCAGACCGCGATCCGCCCCGCATCCAGCGGCACGAGCCCCGCGATGGCCGCAAGCGTCGTGCTCTTGCCCGCGCCGCTTGGGCCGGTGACCGCGATGATCCCGCCGACTGCGACCTCCAGCTCGGGCAGGCGGACGTGCCGCCCCGGCAGCGCGGCCACGGCACCGGACAGCCGCAGCGCAAAGGCCCCCGGCAGCGGCGCGGCATCCCGGCCATCGCCGATCATCGAGACACGCTCGGCCGCGTCCAGCGCCTCCAGCTCCTCGACCACGGCAAAGCCCGCGGCGCGGTCGTGCCAGGCCGCCGAAAGATCGCGCAGGGGCTGGAAGAACTCGGGGGCGATCAGCAGCAGGAACAGCCCCTCGGCCAGGGTCAGGGGGGTGCCCCAGCTGCCGAAGCCGATCTCTCCCAGCAGGGTGAAGCCCACGAAGACCGCGACCATCGCCACCCCCAGGGCCGAGAACAGCTCGAGCACGGTGGAGGAGAGGAAAGCGATCCGAAGCACCGCCATGGTCCGCCGGCGCAAACCCTCGGCGCGGTCGGCAAAGCCCGTCGCCGCGCGTTCGGTCGCGCCCAGAAGGCGGATGTCGGACAGCGCGGCCAGCCGGTCCATCAGCATCTCGTTCATGGTGCCGATCTCGGACATCTGGCGGCGCGATGCCTGTTCGGCGGCCATCCCGACCAGCGCCATGAACAGCGGGATCAGCGGCCCCGCGACCAGCAGCGTCAGGCCCACGACCCATGACAGGCAGAACGCCAGAACCAGAAGCACGGGCGGCAGCACAGAGACCCGCGTCATCGCGACGTGATAGCGCGTGATCCAGGGCTGCAGCAGCGGCAGCTTCTGGACCGCCAGCGAGGCTATGGCGGCCGAGCCTGCGCCGGTGACTGCGCGGGCCTCGCGCCCGATCAGTGCGCGCCGTTCGCGGGCGATGGTCGCATCGGCGGCACGGAACAGCAGCGCACCGGCACGGTGATCCAAGGCCGCGCGCAGGATGCCCCCCGCCGCGATGATCCCGGCGGCGGTCAGCGTCCGCGCCGCGTCGGCATCGCCCCCGACCCAACCGGAAATGGCCCATGCGATCGCCGCCGCCTGCACCGGCCAGACCAGCCCCGCCGCGACCGACAGCATGCCCGCGCGCCGCAGCAGGCCATCGACCGGCGCGATGATCCGGTCCCGCGCCATCGCGCGCGGTGACCGCATTCCTACCACATTGCGCATATCGTTCACCATTCGCCGCCCTTACGATGCCGATCGCTACTCTACTGTAGGCGAGCTGTCGACAATGCGGCAAATGGCCATGGGAAGTGTCAGGGGCACCAATTGCGCCACCTACCGGTCAAGCCACTCGGCTCAGGCGTCTTCGCGGATGAAGCGGGCGGCCTTCTCGGCGATCATCAGGGTGGGGGCGTTCGTGTTGCCGCTGGTGATGCGGGGCATGATGCTGGCATCGACCACGCGCAGCCCCTTGATGCCGCGGACGCGCAGACGAGAATCCACGACGGCGTCCGGATCGTCGGCGCGGCCCATCTTCGCGGTCCCGACGGGGTGGAAGATCGTCGTCGCGATGTCGCCCGCCACCCGCGCCAGATCCTCGTCGGTGGAAAACTGCGGGCCGGGCTTCCATTCCTCGGGCCGGTATTTCGCGAAAGCGGGCTGGGACACGACCTTGCGGACCTGGCGCAGGCTTTGGGCCGCGACCAGCCGATCCTCGTTGGTCGACAGATAGCCGGGGGCGATCAGCGGTGCATCGCCCGCGCGGCCCGACCGCAGACGCACATGGCCGCGACTGGTCGGGTTCAGGTTGCACACGCTGGCCGTGATCGCGGGGAAAGGATGCAGCCCCTCGCCAAAGGCTTCGAGGCTGAGCGGCTGGACATGGTACTGGATGTTCGCATGCGCGCGGGCTGCGTCCGAGCGGGTGAACGCGCCCAGCTGGCTGGGGGCCATGCTCATGGGGCCGGACCGCCGCAGCATGTATTCCAGCCCGATCCGCATCTTGCCCAACCCGTTTCCGGCAAGCGTGTTCAGCGTCTTCGCGCCCGTGACCTTGTAGACCGCGCGGATCTGCAGGTGGTCCTGCAGGTTGGCACCGACGCCCGGCAGGTCCGCCGTGACCTCGATCCCGTGATCGCGCAGATGCTCCGCCGGACCGATCCCCGAGAGCTGCAGGATCTGGGGCGAATTGATCGCGCCCGCCGACAGGATCACCTCGGACCGGGCGTGGACACTCAGCGTCTCGGGGCCCCTCCGCACTGTCGCGCCGGTGCAGCGCCTGGCCCCGTCGGGGCCGGTCTCGATCCGCAGGTGCTGCACCGTGGCCTCGGTCCAGACGGTCAGGTTGGGACGGCGGCGCGCGGGTTTCAGGAATGCCTTGGCGGTGTTCCAGCGCCAGCCGGACCGCTGGTTCACCTCGAAATAGCCAACGCCCGCATTGTCGCCGGTGTTGAAATCCTCGTTCCGCTCGAAGCCCGCCTGGACCATGGCTTGGGTGAAATCCTCCAACACGTCCCACCGCAGGCGCTGCTTCTCGATCCGCCATTCGCCGCCACGCCCGTGCATGTCCGAAAACCGGCTGTTGCTGCCCGTCGCGGGATCCGCCCCGCCATCCAGCCGGTAATGATCCTCGTGCGCCTTGAAATCGGGCAGGCTGTTTTCCCACGACCAGTCGTCATCGCCCGTCAGCGCGGCCCAGCCGTCATAGTCGCGCGCCTGCCCGCGCATGTAGATCATGCCGTTGATCGACGAACAGCCGCCAAGCGTCTTGCCCCGAGGATAGCGCAGCGTGCGCCCGTTCAGCCCCTTGTCCGGTTCGGTATGATACAGCCAGTCGGTGCGCGGATTGCCGATGCAATACAGGTATCCGACCGGAATGTGGATCCAGGCATAGTTGTCGCGCTTGCCCGCCTCCAGCAGCAGGACGCGTTTCTCGGGGTCCGCGCTCAGGCGGTTCGCCAGCAGGCATCCCGCCGATCCGGCCCCGATCACGATATAGTCGAACCGGTCTTCCGGCATGGCAGCTCCTCCCTCGGTCCCCTTGCGCGGGGGCGATCCCTTGGGGACCAGATCTAGCGGGGTGCGGGGGCAGAAGGCTAATGACTAATCGCGCGGGGCGATATAAATCCTGCTGATATGAGACCGAGGGTGGACCTGAAGATCCTGACGGCTTTCGTCACCGTCGCGCGCGAAGGCAGCGTCTCGCGCGCGGCCGAGGCGCTGTGCCTGACGCAGCCGGCCGTCAGCCTGCAATTGCGGCGGCTGGCGCGGGAAACCGGGCTGGAGCTGTTCACCCGCAGCCCGCACGGGCTGGACCTGACGCCCGACGGGGCCGCCCTTCTGCTGAAGGCGCAGCGCGTCTGCGCCCAGATGGAGGAATTCGAGCTGCATGCGCGGCAGCTTACCAGCTCGGTTCGGGGCACGCTGCGCATCGGCACCATCATCGACCCCGAGTTCATCCGGCTTGGCGATTTCCTGCAAGGGCTCGTCGGACAGGCCCCCGATCTGCGCCCCGAGCTGACCCATGGCACAAGCGGCGACATCCTGCGCCGCATCGCCCGCGACCAGCTGGATGTGGGCTATTTCCTGGGCGAGGCTGCGGATCTTGCCGCGCTGATCGACGATCCCGCACAGGACCTGGCGTTTCGCAGGCTGACCGATCTCAGCTATCGCGTGGTGGCCCCACGCGGGTGGGAGGGGCGGCTGCGGGGGCTGGACTGGGCGGGGCTTGCCGCGCTGCCCTGGATCGGGACGCCCGTGGAATCGGTGCATTCGCGGCTGCTGTCCCGTGTCCTCGGGCCCCAGGGATTGCAGCAGAACATCGTGACGCTGGCGGATCAGGAAAACTCGATGCTGGAACTGGTGCGCGCGGGGATCGGTCTGTGCCTGTGCCGCGAGGCGGTGGCGCTGCATGAAAGCCACGCGCATGGCCTGGCAATCGTGCCCGACCTGCATCTTCGCACGGCGCTGCATTTCGTGACCCCCGGCACCCGCGCGACCGACCCTCGCATCGCGCTGGCGGGCGACACCATCGCCCGCATCTGGCAGGACCGCTGAGCGCGGGCCGCATTGCAAAGCGCCGCCCGATGCGCGACGCTTGCCGAAACGCCAAGGGGGTTCGCGATGCACAGCACAGGCCATGTCATGCCCGCGCGGGTGGGTTCGCTGCTGCTGGCCCTGACGCTTCTGACCGGTCCCGCGCAAGCCGACCCGGTCACGATCGAGGATGTCCGCGCCAGCGAGGGCGCGAATGGCTGGCGCTTCGACGTCACTCTGCGCCACCCCGATACCGGGTGGGACCATTATGCCGATGCCTGGCAGGTGCTTGCGCCGGACGGCTCGGTCCTTGGGACGCGGGAACTGGCGCATCCGCATGTGGACGAACAGCCCTTCACGCGCAGCCTGTCGGGGATCGCCGTCCCGCAGGACGCGGACCATGTGCTGATCCGCGCGCGCTGCCTTGTGGACGGCTGGAACGAGGGCACGGTCCGGTTCGACCTGCCGGGGCGCTGAGGCACAGGCTCAGCGGCGGCGGGCGAGATAGTCGAAGGTGATCGCGGCGACGATACCATAGAGCACATGCCCCACCAGCGCGACCCAGGTGATGCCCGTGAAGCCCAGGAAGAACTTCAGCCCCGCGACCGAGGAGATCCCGCCGATCGCGAAGATCCACAGCCCGAACCCGTAGATGGCCGAGGACAGCAGCATCGGCATGCCCGGCGCGAATTTCTGCTGCAACGGGCGGAAGATGTACAGCCACCCCACCGGATAGGCGATCAGCCCCACCAGGAACAGGTGCATCAAATTGCCCGCCCACGCGGCATTCGGCAGCCCGAACGTGCCCAGAAGCGACCGCGCCAGCCCCGCCGGTGCAAGGTTCGCAAAGCCCAGCATCGGGCTGATCGCCTGCCCCCACAGATCGAAGGCGACGGTGGCCACGGAACCCGCGATGACCATCGCGATCACGGTATCGGCATTCAGGGGCGGGGTGTTGGTGCAGGTCTGGGTCATTCTTGCTCTCCGTTCTCTGTTGGTCGTTTGTTGTTGTTCCAATTCCGTCCGAACTGCTGGAAAGTTACGAGGGCAGGCGCGCGATCACGCGTTTGTTACCTCGTCCGTGAAAGAGAACCGGGTTCCGCGACGAATGGAAGAGGCGAAGACAAGCTTGGACAGGAAAGTGGACGATCTGATGACGGATACGAGGCAGATGACGGCGGCGGACATCCTTGCGCAGCGGCTGTACCGGGCGGGGGTGCGCTTCGCCTTCGGCATGCCGGGGGGCGAGGTGCTGGCCCTGATCGACGCGCTGGCCCGCGCGGGGATCGAATTCGTGCTGGCCAAGCACGAGAACGCCGCGGGCTTCATGGCCGAAGGGGTCTATCACCGCACCGGCGCGCCCGCGCTTCTGGTCACGACCGTGGGGCCGGGCGCCCTGAACGCCGTCAACGTGGTCGAGAACGCGCGGCAGGACCGCGTGCCGATGATCGTGCTGTCGGGCGCGATCGACCCGGCCGAGGCCGCGACCTATACCCACCAGGTGCTGGACCAGCGCGAGGTGTTCCGCCCCGTGACCAAGGCCAGCTTCACCTTCGATGCGGGCGCGGCGGCGGCGATTGCCGACAAGGCTGTCGCCATCGCGACCGAAGGCCGCCCCGGTCCGGTGCATATCGACGTCCCGATCTCGGTCGCCTCGGCGCCGGTGCCCGCCCGGCCCGTCTTCGACCGTAAGGATGCGGCGCCCCTGCAACCCGCCGACGGGGGCGATCTGGCGCAGGCGCGGCGATGGCTGGCGGCGGCGGAACGTCCCGTGATCGTCATGGGGCTGGACGCCATGAACCAGAATGCCGGTGCCGCGATCCGCGATTTTGCCGAAAGCTTCGGCGCGCCCGTCATCTCGACCTACAAGGCCAAGGGCCTCATCCCCGAGGATCACCCCCTGTCGCTTGGCGCGGCGGGCCTGTCGCCCAAGGCCGATCGGCTGCTGCTGCCCCTGCTGGCCGAGGCCGACCTGATCATCTGCGCGGGCTATGACCCGATCGAGATGCGCGTGGGCTGGCGCGACCCGTGGGACGCGGCCACCGTGCCCGTCATCGACATCACCGCCGCGCCGAACCATCACTACATGCATCAGGCGGGCGTGAACTTCGTGGCCGATTGCGGGGCGACGCTTGCCACGCTGGCGCTTGGGGTGACGCCCCGCGCCGCATGGGGCGACCGCATCGCGCGGCTGAAATCCGAACTGGCCGCGGCCTTTCCGCGCGACGAGGACTGGGGCCCCGCCGCCGTCATCGACACCTGCATGACCGCCCTGCCCGAAGGCACGCTGGCCACCGCCGACAGCGGCGCGCATCGCATCCTTCTGTCGCAGATGTGGCGCTGCACCGAGCCGCGCGGCCTGATGCAATCCTCGGGGCTGTGCACGATGGGCTGCGCGGTGCCGCTGGCCATCGGCGCGGCGCTGGCCGCGCCCGAGCGCCACGTGGTGTCGTTCTCCGGGGATGCGGGGTTCCTGATGGTCGCGGGCGAACTTGCCACGGCGGCGGAACTGCGCACGCCCGCGATCTTCGTCGTCTTCGTCGATGCCAGTCTTGCGCTGATCGACCTGAAGCAGCGCCAGATGGGCCTGAACTCGAATGGGGTCGATTTCGAGGGACCGGACATCGCGGCCATCGGACGTGCCTTCGGCGGCGCGGGACATACCGTGCGCAATCGCGCCGAGCTGCAGGACGCGCTGCAGGCCGCCATGGCCGAGACCCGCTTTACCGTCATCGCGGCGGTGATCGACCGCAAATCCTATGACGGGCGGCTGTGACATGACCAACGACAAGACGCCGATGGCGCTGGAGGGGCTGGTCGTCCTGGACCTGTCGCGCATCCTGGCCGGACCGACCGCGACGCAGCTTCTGGGCGATCTGGGCGCGACCGTCATCAAGATCGAGAACCCGCGCAGCGGCGGCGACGACACGCGCGGCTGGGGTCCGCCCTATGCCACGCTGAAGGATGGCAGCACGGGCGATCTCAGCGCGTATTTCATGGCCGCGAACCGCAACAAGCAGTCGGTCGCCGCCGATCTGGGCACCGAGGCGGGGCGCGATCTGGTCGCCGCGCTGGCCGCCCGCGCCGATGTGGTGATCGAGAATTACAAGCCCGGCGGGCTGGTCAAGTACGGGCTGGATCACGACACGCTGCTGGCGCGGCATCCGGGGCTTGTCTACTGCTCGATCTCGGGGTTCGGGCAGACGGGACCGAACCGCGACAAGCCCGGCTACGACCTGATGGCGCAGGGCTATGGCGGCATCATGAGCCTGACCGGCGCCCCCGAAGGCCCGCCGATGAAGGTGGGCGTCGGCATCGCGGACGTGATGTGCGGGATGTATGCCACCATCGGCATCCTTGCCGCGCTGCGCCACCGCGACCGCACCGGCGAGGGGCAGCATATCGACCTTGCGCTGGTCGATGCGCAGATGGCCTGGCTGATCAACGAGGGCACGAACTTCCTGACCTCGGGGCAGTTGCCGCAGCGACGCGGCAATGCCCATCCGAACATCGTGCCCTATGACGTGTTCCAGGCCGCGGACGGGCATGTGATCGTCGCCGTCGGCAATGACGCGCAATTCGCGCGGTTCTGCGACGTGTTCGGCGCCGCGCATCTGGCGGCGGACCCGGATTATGCGACGAACCCTGCGCGGCTGGCGAACCGCGACGCGCTGATACCGCAACTGCGCCCGCTGCTGACCGCCCATCCCGTCGCCTGGATCGTCCAGCGGCTGGAGGCGGTGAAGGTCCCCGTCGGGCCGATCAACGATCTGGACCAGGCGCTGAACTCGGAACAGGCGCAGGCCCGGCAGATGACCGTCGCGATGGACGCCCCCGAAACCGAGGCGGGACAGGTGCGGCTGCTGGGCAATCCGCTGAAATTGTCGCGCACGCCCGTCACCTATCGCAGCGCACCGCCGCGTTTCGGGGCCGATACCGACCGCGTCAGGCGGGATCTGGGGCTGGACGGCGACTAGGCCGTCCAGCGATACAGCCAGACCTCGGACAGGGGGCGGTCGGGGGCGCGCAACTGGACGCGCAGTTCGGCCAGGGTCGCGGTCCCGGGGGTGAAGGTCACGGCAAGGCGAGCGCCCCCGGTATCGGGGTTGCGCTGCAGCACGCCGCCGCTGACCTGCCCCGCACTGCTGCGGGTCACCAGCTCCACGCCCGACAGGTCGCCCTCCAGATCGGGATGCGGGGCGAAATCGACCGTGATGATCCAGTCCTGCGTCTGCATGTGGCGGCCCATGCGTGTATTGGTGACCTGCGCCAGCCCGCGCGGGGGCGCGGGATCGTCGCCCCATGACAGGCGGTATCCGAAACGGTGTTCGGTACCGGGCAGGACCGGCTCGGACGGGCGCCAATAGGCGACGATATTGTCGAAGATCTCTCGATCGGCGGGGATCTCGACCAGCGTGACGGCCCCGCGCCCCCAATCGGCATCGGGCGTGACCCACAGGCTGGGACGGCGATGGTACAGCGCCTCGAGATCGGCGAAATCGCTGAAGCCCCGCGCCCGCTGCATCAGGCCGAAACCCTGCGGACCGTCATCGACGAAGGCCGAGATCTGCAGCTGTCGCGGGTTGGACAGGGGCCGCCAGATCGTCTCGCCCGCGCCGTTATGGATCAGCAGCCCGTCGCTGTCATGGACGGCGGGCCGGAAATCCGAGAACCGGTCGCGGATGGTCTCGTCGAACAGGAACATCGAGGTGAGCGGCCCCAGCCCGACATGCGACAGCGGCTGGCGCGCGAACAGATGCGCGGTCACGTCCATTTCCAGGACCGCGCCGGGGCGGATGCGGAAACTGTAAAGACCTGTCGCGCGCGGGCTGTCCAGCAACGCATGAATGACGGTTTCGCGCGCAGCGTCCGCCGGACGCTCGATCCAGAAATCGGTGAACTCGGGAAATTCCTCGCCGCTTGGTTCGGCGGTGTCGATGGCAAGGCCGCGGGCCGACAGGCCATAGATCTGCCCCGTGCCGATCCCCCGGAAATAGCTGGCGCCCTGAAATACGGCGAATTCCTGGAAGATGCCGGGCTTCTCGATCTCGGCGCGCAGGCGCAGCCCGGAATAGCCGAGCGTTTCGTCCACCGGCAGATCGGGAAAGCGGTCGGTCGTGTCGAAGACGCCCAGGTCGAACAGGACGGGACGGGTCTGCCCATCCTCGACCACCGAGATGCCGACCGGACGGCGATAGAACAGCCCCGGCGGGAACAGGTCAACCTGCAGCGGCGCCTGCCCGCCGCGCCACAGCGCATTGCGCCCGTCGAACCAGATCATCCGGTACTGGTCATAGCTGATCTCGTGCCATGCCTGCGGGATCTGCGGGCGCGGGCGATGAGGGGCGCCGGCCATGCGGCGCGCCCGGTCGATCAGCCCCTCGACCGAGAAGGGCTGGGCATCCCCAAGGGTCAGGCCCGGTTCCTCGGCCCATGTCGCGCGGGGGGCAAGGGCCGCAGCCATAAGACCGGCCAGGACGGATCGACGCCGCATCGGCTCAGGCCCTCTTGCGCCAGGGGTGGGATTTGAACCAGCCCGCAACATAGGCCACCATGACCAGCAGCGCCGCGCCCGTCAGGTTGACCCAGAACATCGTCCAGTTGCTGCGGCCCGCCTGATCCAGCGCCACGCCCATCAGCCGCGCCATGAACATCGAGGCGATGAACACCGCCAGCGACTGCTGCCCGACCTTCATGATCATCGCCAGGCAGGCACGCCAGATGCGGGTGACGGCCCCCTGCCCGCCCGGCGGCAGCAGGCGGTGCCCGGCCTCGCCCGCCGCGATCCAGGCCAGATAGGCGACAGCCAGGAAATGGACATAGCGCAGGATGCCGAAATCGCTCTTCTGGATCAGGAAGCGCCAGTCGGACCGCCATGCACCGATCTCGGGGATGGCGTTGATGATGCGGAAATAGGCGAAGGGCACGGTCAGCAGCACCACCGCCGCCGCGATCACCGCCAGTCGCCAATCGACCGGCGGCTTCGGGATCCAGCCCGCCGAGAAGGCGAAGCCTGTAAAGAAGATCAGCTGCCAACCGAGCGGATTGAAGAACCACTGGCGGTCCGACCACGGCTCGGCCGGGAAGTTCACGTCGCCGATATTCGCGGTCAGCCACAGCCCCGCGACCAGCGCCAGCGCCAGCAAACGCGAGATACCCGCCAGCCAGATCACCACCGGCATCAGCGCCAGCAGCACCAGATACATCGGCAGGATGTCGAAATAGTTCGGGACATAGAATAGCCCCATCAGCGCGGGCAGGTTCGTCAACGGATCATTGAAGAACGGATGCAGGTTCAGCGACCCGACATAGTCCTTCTCGAAGCTGCCCAGCCCGTTCAGCATCGCCATGGTCGCAGCGATCGCCATGAACAGCCCGATATGCGCCCAGTAGACCTGCCAGATGCGGAAGCCCACCCGCGCCGTCCCAAGCGCCATGCCCCGCTGTTCGAACAGCTTGCCGAAGGCGATGGCCGAGGCCGCGCCCGAACAGAAGACGAAAGCCTCGGTCGCGTCGGAAAATCCGAACCGCGCCGGGATCCACAGCGTCAGCCAGTTCGACGGCACATGCGCGATCAGGATGATGAACATGTTGATACCGCGAAAGAAATCAAGTCGCGGGTCGCGCACGCGCGCGGCAGGGGCCGAGACGGTCGCGGCGGGGGCGCGACCGGCATCGGAGATGTCTTGGACCATGGTCATGCGGGTCGGTGCTCTTTCAGTCTCAGGCAGAGGCGGCAAGCCGCATCGCGGCAGAGAGTTGCTGCATGCGGGCGGCGGCAAAGGCATCCTCGACCCCGCCACGCAGCGCGGTGCGCTTACGGATCAGGGCCTCGGTTTCCGACAGATAGCCCGCCCGCATCCCTGCGTCGATGGTGATGCGTTCGAACACGTCGCGCTGCGCGTGGCTGCCGCCGACGGTCTGCATGCGGGGCTGGGCCTGCGCAAGGTTGCGGAAGGCGGCGGCATAGCGCCCCTCGCCATAGGCGGCCAGCCCCTCGGCTGCGGTGAGGCCGGGATCGGCGATGATGCGCAGCGTCTCGGCCTCGGGGGCGGCGGCGTCGCGGTGGAACCGTTCCAGCATGGCCTGCGTCGCCTGTTGTCGCCCCTGCTGGCTGAGCGCCATCATGTAGTGCAGATCCGCGAAGGCCACGCAGGCATCGTTGGCGCGGGTCTCGGCCAGGTCGGCAAGCTCGTTCCAGCGGTCGCCGACGGACACGCCCTCAAGCTCCAGCCGCATCAGCAGCGAGCTGGCGTTCGAGAAGTCGCGGTAATCGTCGGTGCGGTCGTGGCGGACCTCGGTGTCGTACAGTTCGACCACCTTGTCCAGCTCTCCCCGGTCCAGATGCAGCAGCGCCTTGTGCCACCAGACGTGATAGCGGAAATTGTTGCAATGCAGCCAGCTTCCGCAGTTTTCCTCGATCAGGGAAATGCCGCGATCCGGTTGATGGGTCATGTCATAGACATGCGCGACCGCGTGCAGCCCCCAGGCATCGTCCGAGGCGTGACGCAGCCCCTCCAGCCCCGCCGCCTCGGCAGCGCGGTAATCGCCGGTCTCCTCCAGCGTGAAGGCGTGACAGCCCAGCACGAAGCCGCGCAGCGGGTGGTCGGGGCCATGCGCGGGCAGCACCCGTTCGATGGACCGCCGCATCCCGTGATGGTCGCCCAGCACGAAGCGGATCGCGTGCGAGACCTTGGCCGACAGCGTGTCGCGCGGATTGTCCAGCAGCGCCTCTTCCATGGCGGCGATCGCGCCCGAGGGACGGCCCGCAAGCCATGCAGACAGCGCGCGGCACCACAGCTTTTCGCGCAGCGCGGGCTGACCCTGGCGCAGCGCGGCCAGGGCCACATCCAGCGCATCCTGCGCGGGGGCGATCAGTTCGCGCCGGCCCAGCATCAGGGTGAACAGCCCCTTGGCGGCATGCCCCATCGCAAAGCCCGGTTCGCGTTCCAGCACCGCGCCCAGATGCACCGGCGTCTGGCTGCCATGGGCAAGGAAGGCGCGGATGGTGCTGTTCCATTCCTCGAGCGCGGTGGAATCGGTGATGCTGACGCTGCCGTCGCAGATGTCGGTCTTCATTCGCTTGGCCTTCCTGTTGGTCTGTTCGTGGGGCACCCGTCGGTCGTTGCCACGGATGCCCGTCAGGCTCAGTCGGGGACCGAGGCGCGGAAACCCGGAATGCGGTCGCGGGATGCGGCCGCCCCCTCGATCCCGCCCCAATTGCCCTCGGCCAGCGTGATGTTGCCGGGAATATCCTCTTCCCAGAAGCCTACGACCCTGTCGGTGATGTTCAGATACAGCTTGCCATCGACGATGCGCCACAGGTTCGGATTGCCCGGAACCTTGCCACCCTTGGCCACGCCATAGGCGCAATGCCCGTCATACTGGGGCGCGAATGCCGCCGGATCGGCCAGGAACCGGTCGCGGTTCGCCGCCGAGGCGAAGGCGAAGCTTGCGCCGTTATAGGTTGCGGTGAACTGCTTCAGCCCCTTGGCGGGCGTCGGTTGCGGCTGGCCAAGGGCCGCCTGCGGAAGGTCGAAATAGGATACGACGTCATATCCCGACACCGCGTATCCGGTGCGGTCGACATATTGCTCGCCCGCGAATGCGCCCGTGGCCATCACGAGCGAAAGGGCAGCGGCCTTCAAGGGAAAACGGATCATCTTCGGCCTCCGACATGAACCATGACGTGCGGTTCGTGCCGGAGGGCCGGAATGTTACACCGATCACGGCTTCGTGATCGTGGGGGCCGTCAGTGCACCGCCGCCAGCAGCGGCTTGGCATTGCGCTGGTGGCGCATCGCAAGCTGCCGCGCCTGTCTGCCCGACAGCAGCATCCGCGCCGCGATCGAGGAATAGTCCACATCCAGCAGGTCCGGGAAGATCGACAGGATCTCCTGGCGCGATTTCTGCGGCAGGGACTTCATCGCCTCGGGGCCGGTATGCAGGCTCTCGGTGGCCGCGCCGTTCGCGATGACCAGTTCGTGACGGTCGCACATGAAGTGGAAATACTCGATCTCGGTGCATTCGTGCATCACGTCGACCCCGTCCAGCGCCAGCAGCTGCTTGGCCGCCGCAAGCACCTCGGGCTGGCCGAACATGCGCTGCGCGATGCGCGAGCGGACCAGCATGCGGTGCTGGGGCGACACGATCAGGTCGCGTTCCGGCAGCCCGCAGCCAAGCGCGCCCGCCGCGATGCGGATCGGCTTCAGCTTGGGGTTCGCGCCCAGATCGGCCGCGCTCAGCTTCTGGCTGCCGATCCATTTGATCTGCTGCAGGCCGTTGTCGACGGTCTGGACGTAATCGCCTTCGGTCAGATCCTCGATGCGGACCTCGCCATTGTCGGTCATGATCATCGCGTCGCGGGTGAAGCAGGTGACCGAGATGTTGATCGTCTCGAAGTTCGAGAAGGTGATCCCCCCGACCTGGCCCGCCTCGTCGCCGCCGGTGATGCTGATCGTGCCGCGGCCATAGGTGCCGGACTGGATCGCCACGACCAGTTCGCCATAGGTGGGCTGGCCCGCGCCGCCGAAGGGCACGATGGTCCCTTCGTCGCTGGTGAAGACGCCGCTGGCACCCGGAGCGATGCCCGTGATGCTGTCGAAACCGGTCGCCGTGCTGAAGGTGATCGTGTCGTTCTGGCCCGCGACCTCGGCCGCGACGAAGTTCTCGAACGAGGTGAAGGTGCCCCCGTTGACGCCGTTGATGGTGGCCGAGCCGTTGCCGTTCTCGTCGACGGTCACGTTCATGTTGTTGGCAAGGGTTTCTACGCCAATATACGCCTGAAGAGTATCGGTCCCCTCTCCGCCATCGACCGTGTCGGCCCCCGAGGTCGCGATGACCAGGTCGTCGCCGATCCCGCCCTCGATCAGGTCCGCGAAACCGTTGCCGCCCGCCAGGGTGTCGTTGCCCTCCTCGCCAAACAGCGTGTTGTTCCCACCCTGCCCGAACAGGATGTCGTTGCCGATGCCGCCATAGATCGTGTCGTCGTCGGCGTTTCCGTACAGGCTATCGTTGCCGGCCCCGCCATAGATCAGGTCGGCGCCCGCGTCGCCCCCAATAACGTCGTCGCCGACACCGCCATCGATCAGGTCGGCCCCCGCGCCGCCCACGATGGAATCGGCCCCGTCCTCGCCATAGACGGTGTCGTTCCCGTCGCCCGCGTTGACGGTATCGTTCCCGGTCCCGCCAAAGACGAGGTCGTCGCCCCCGCCCGCACCGATGCCGTCATTGCCGCCATTGCCCAGGATCGTGTCGGCGCCGTTCGTGATCCGGTCTCCATCGGCATCGGTGAAGCCCACCCCCATGGTCTGACCATCGGCGGTTCCGTCCACGACGCCCGGGGCGTTTGCGAACAGGTTAAGGGGCTCGGTGCTGAGGGGGGCATATGACGCGAGCACACCACCCAAGAACGGCAAGCCCTGCGGAAGATAGACCCAAAGCTGCTCGGTATCGCCACTGCCGGTCGAGAAGATTATCATCGGTGTCGAGTTTATTGCACCGATAACCGCACTGGATCCGATGTAGTTCAGTGGCTGCTCGGGCCCGCCACCCAAGCTCACGGTGGTGTCGTCGTCCTGCGTCAGGATTCCGTCGCCGTCGGTGATGATCCCCGAGGTCTGTCCGGAAAATACAGGAAGAACGTCCAGCCCAAGCAGATTGGCGACGCTGCCGTCATAGGCATAGAGGTTGTTGCCCGTGTTAAGCGAAACGACCATGACCATCTTCCCCTTGGCGCGGACAGGGTCCGCAAGTTGACATGCACCATCACCCGACCGCAGCCGTTGCATGCGGCGATACTTGCCGGTGCCTCGGGGTCGTCCGAAGGGCCCGGTGGGCTTAGGCTTGGGGCGCGACCCCTCGAATGGGCGGACTACTGCCTGCGGTTGTCGAAATCGCGCTTTCGACTATCCTTACGGATAGCCTGATATAAAACCAATATGGCATTTTATAAAATTGCGTCGCACGCCAACCATTGCTAGGGAAACGATCACCCGGACCGGAGCCAGACCCATGAGTTCGCAGACAGAGACGGTCGAAGCCGACATCATCGCCCGCATCCTGTCGCGGCGGCTGCTGCCCGGCGACCGGATCGACGACGGCAATCTGCGCGAACGCCTCGGCGTCTCCGCGACCCCGGTCCGAGAGGCGTTCATGCGGCTGGACGCCAAGCGCATCGTCACGCGCAGATCCAGCGGCGGCGTCTTCGTGACCCGTCTGGACCTCGCGGACCTGCTGCGCCTGAACGAGGCCCTGTCCGAGATCGAGGGCGCGATCGCCTTTCACGCCGCCCAACGCATCAGCCGCGCGCAGCTTGGCGTGCTGGAAACCGCCATCGCCCGATGCGAGGCCGCGGGACAGGATGCCAACCTCTACTATGACGCCAATATCGACTTCCATCACGGGCTGATCGCCGCATGCGCCAACCCGGCCCTGGAAGAGGCCGCCTATGGCTTCGCCCTGCGCATCATCGGCTATATCGTCGCGAAGCTGGACCTGCCCGGCCAGATCGAGAAATCGAACCTCGAACACTGGCGGATCCACGAGGCCGTCGCCTCGGGACAGCCCGACCTGGCGCGCGACCTGATGATCCGGCACATCAAGATCAGCGACTCGGTCGCGATCGGCATCATGGGCCGGATGGCAGAAGGCGCGCCGCGCATCGCGTGACGCGCCGGGGCCTCAGCGGCGGCGGGGCACATGCGCGCGGACGGCGCGCAGGGCCTCCATCCCGGTGATCAGGCGGGCACCCTTCGACCGGAAGACATAGCTGGAGAACCAGTTCATCGCGACGAATAGCGGGCGCTTCATCCCGATCAGGAAGTAGATGTGGATCAGCCCCCAGCAGAGCCACGCGAAGAACCCGCTGAGATTGATCCGCCCGAACGAGATGATGGCCGAGTTCCGCCCGATGGTCGCAAGACTGCCCATGTGGCGATACCGGAAGGGCGCGGGCGCGGCGCGTCCCGTGGCCAGCGCGGCGATGCGGCGGCCCGCATATTTCCCCTCCTGCTTGGCGGCGGGGGCGATGCCCGGAACGTCCATCCCGTCGCGCCAGGGCAGCTTGGCCGCATCCCCGATCACGGAAACCGCGGGCAGGTCCGGCACCGTCAGGTCCGGCATGACGGCGACCCGCCCGATCCGGTCGGTCTCGCATCCCAGCCATTGCGCAAGGCTGTCGATCTTGACGCCCGCGGCCCAGATCGCGGTCATCGCGGGGATGGTCTCGCCCCCGGCGATGACGTGATCGTCGGCGATCTGTTCGACCATGACGCCTGTGCGGACCTCGACCCCCAACCGGTTCAGCGACGCCTCGGCCTTGGCAGACAGGCTTTCGGGAAAGGCCGAGAGGATGCGCGGCCCGGCCTCGATCAGGATCACGCGGGCATCGTCGGGATCGACGCGGCGGAAATCGTCGGACAGCGTGACATGAGCCAGCTCGGCGATGGCGCCCGCCATCTCGACGCCGGTCGGACCCGCGCCCACGATCACGAAGGTCATCTCTCGGGCCTGATCCTCGGGGTCCTCGCACAGTTCGGCGCGCTCGAACGCCATCAGAACGCGGCGGCGCACCTCGGTCGCATCGACGATCCGCTTCAGGCCGGGGGCGTGTTCGGCCCAGTGATCCTTGCCGAAATAGGAATGCGACGACCCGTTCGCAACGATCAGGTGGTCAAAGCGGGATTCCCCGTTCTCGTGCAGGACGACCTGACGGTCGGTATCGACATCCATGACCTTGGACAGCGTGACCGTGACGTTCTTCTGGGCCGAGAAGATGCTGCGGATCGGCCAGGCGATATCGGCGGGCGACAGGTCCGCCGTCGCCACCTGGTACAGCAGCGGCTGGAACAGGTGATAGTTGCGCTTGTCGATGATCTCGACATCGACGGGGGCGTGGCGCAGCGCCTTGGCGGCGGCCAGCCCGCCGAAGCCCGCCCCGATGATGACGACCCGCGGCCGCGTTTCCGTCTGGGACATGGGGATACCTTCCGTTTCCTTGCGAAGGGTCGCATGGAGGTCGGCCCTTTTCGCCGCCGCCATGCGCCCGTCGGATCGGAAGTTCAATGGGTTGCGCCATCACGACGGCGCGATCCCCCTTGCCTTCAGGGCAGGTCGAAGGACCACAGGAACGTCTCGCCCGAGGCATCGTCCACGCCGTCATTGTCGGTGACGATCCAGACCCGCCCCGCGTCCGAGATGGCCATCCCCTCGACCTTGTCCTGCACGTAGCCGTTCCAGCGGCGCAGGTCCGGGATCAGGTCGCGGACCACCTCCTTGGCGACCAGCGGCAGATCGCCGCCCAGGGGCGCGGGCTGCAGATCGGCCAGCGCCACGCGGGTCACGGTCTTGAGCACGGCCGCGTCCCCGATCAGGTTGTCGCGCTCGATCAGGTACAGGTGGTCGCCATGGACCGTCAGTTCGGACAGGCCGACCCAGCCCTCGCCGGTCTCGAGCGGATAGCGCACGCCCGACCATTCGCCGGTGGCGGGGTCCAGTTGCAGCAGCTTGGCCTGCCCCGCCGGATCGTCGCCCCATTCGCGCTGGACCGCGATCCACAGCTTGCCCTCGTGCAGGGCGATCCCCTCGAAGCCGAAGCGCTTGCGATGCGCGACCAGCGCCTCGGGCAGGCCGAATTCGCGGAGGATCGCGCCATCGGCATCCACCTGCAGGACCAGGTGCGGGACATCCTTGTCGGCATTTCCCTCGGATGCCAGCCAGAAGCCGCCCTGGCCATCCGGCGCGATGCCTTCCAGGTCGATCGCCTCGGCAGGCGCACCGTCGCGCGTCAGCACCGTCTTGGCGGTGATGCGGGCAGGCGTCTGCGTGGCGTCGATGGTGAAGATCGCGGGCTGCGTGTCATAGGCGCTGTCGCTGACGGCAAACAGCGTACCGGGCTGGGCTGGGTCCATCGCAAGGCCCGACAGCGCGCCCCAGCCGATCAGCTGGTCCGACCCTTCGGACGTCACCGTCGGATAGGCCGCCTGCTCCTCGGCGCGTTCGAAGATCATGACATGGGCGCGCGCGCCGCCATCCTCGCCCAGGTCGGTCTCGTTGGCGGTGGCGAACAGGTTGCGTTCGGGGATCGCGACCAGCCCCTCGGGGCCGATGCCCGAGGGCAGCATCTGCAGCAGGCGGGGCTGGGCCGGGTCGGTCGCATCATAGACGCCGACGACGCTGCCGCGTTCGGATGCGACGAACAGCAGGCGCTGGCCGTCGAAGGTTGCGACCGTCACGGCCTCGGGCTCGGCGCCCTTGTTCTCCGAGCGGTGCTCGGGATAGTGGCCGATGGCCGCGACCGCACGGTCGAAGCCGTTGCCGCTGTCGAAGACCACGCCGCCATCGCGCGCGAAGACGGTGAACCCACGAGAGCCGCCGTTCCAGTCGCCCTCGTTCGCGGTCACGAAATGATCCGCATCCAGCCATTTGACCGCGTCGGGCTCACGCGGCACGTCGCGAAGCTGGCCGGTAAAGTCCAGCGCCCCTTCCTCGGCCACGTCGATGCCGTCCAGATCGACGCTGCCCGCGCTGAAATGGCTTGCGATGGCGCCATCCGCGCCGATCACGACGACATGGTTGTTCTCCTGCAGGGTCACCACGATCTCGCCCGCGTCGTTGATGTCGAGGAATTCGGGTTCGGGATCCTCGGGCGCGATCTCGGCCAGGCCGGTCAGGTCCACGCGGGTCATCGCCGCGCAATCGACACCGCCCTCGGTCAGCGGCAGCAGCGCCACGAAGCCTGCGGGCATCTGCGGCAGGCCGCCATCGCCCAGATCCTCGTCACGCTCGTTCTCGATGGCGACCGCGATCATGTCCGCGCCGATGGCCACGCTGTCGGGCTGCCCGCCCAGATCGCAGTTGTCGACGATGCGCCCTTCGGCCAGGTCGATGCTGCGCAGCGCACCCGACGGGTCGGTGAAGCTGTCCGAGGTGTTGACGCCGACGAAGGCCATCCCCTTGCGGATCACGGCGGTCGTCGGTTCTCCGTCCACGTCGATATTGCCAAGCGGCTTCGGCGCGCGGGGGTCGGTGATGTCGATCATGCCGATCACCCCGAGCGGGCTGTCGGAATAGATCAGCTGCATGCCGTCCTCGGTCGCCGCCATGATCTCGGCCGAGGTCTCGCGCATCCGGTCCTCGCCCTCGGCCATGTTGGCGGTGGTCGCGAAGCTGGCGATCCGGTTGAAGACCGGATCGGCCAGCGCGGGCGCGGCCGCGACCAGCGCGCAGACGGCCGTCAGCGTTGCGGGAAGATGCATGGAAACCTCCTGTCCGTGTTTCCGTGCTGTTTCGCGGCGCTTCGTGACGGTTTCGTGCAGGCCGGGTGAAATGATGGTGACAGCCAGCCGTCACTCGGCCGCGCAGCGGGTCGCCTGTCGTGCCAGAAGCTGCGCGATCTCGGGGCGGCAGGACCCGCAATTCGTGCCCGCCAGCAGACATTCGCCCACCGCCTCGACCGAGGTCAGGCCGCCATCCTCGATCGCCGTGACGATGCTGTTCACGCCGACCCCGAAGCAGGAACACAGCATCGGACCCGGATCGGGACGCCCGACCGGCGGCAGCCCCGTCAGCACGTCCGTCCCGTCGCCCCCCGGCAGGCCCGCAAGATGGTCGCGCATGACCGCCACGGGCCGCCGCGCGACGAACAGCGCGCTGGCCAGCCGCCCATCGCGGAACAGCGCGATCCGCGCCGTGCCGCGCGCAGGGTCGCAGAAGCTGACGGCATCGCCCGCGGGACCGAAGATGCGGCGGGCCTCGGCCTCCCAGTCGTCGACGGGCGCGCTGCCCGCGATCTCGGCCCGGTAGCCGGCGGCGGTCCGGGCGATGGCCCAATAGGCGTGATCGGGCCGGAAGGCGCGGTCGGACACCGCGAAGCCGTACCACGCCGCGTCGAAGCGGCGCATGCCGACGACCGCGGCCTTGCTTTCGGGCTGCCCCGAGACCGGGTCCGTCACGGCGGGGATCAGCGCGTCGATCCGGGCGGATGGCGCGGTCTCGCCCGTCCAGTGGATGGGGGCGAACAGCTGGCCGGGGCGGACCGCATCGGTGATCCGCGCGCGCAGGATCGCACGGCCCGTCGGGCTGTGAAGCCGCACCAGGTCGGCATGCGCGATCCCATGCGCGGCAGCATCGGCGGGGTGGATGTCCACGAAAGGCTCGGGCAGGTGCGAGGACAGGCGCGGCGACAGCCCGCTGCGCGTCATCGTGTGCCACTGGTCGCGGATGCGCCCCGTGTTCAGCCGGAAGGGCAGATCCCCCGAGGCAGGCGCCGCCGGAGGCCGCGCCGTCACCGGCAGCATCCGCGCCTTGCCACCCGGGTGGAAGAACCGCCCGTCCGCGAAGAAGCGCCCGCCGCTGCGGCCAAGGCCGACCGGCCAGCGCTGCGGCTGCAGCGTGTCGTAATCCGCCCCGGCCAGCCCCGAGATGTCGAAATCCCGCCCGAACCCTGCGGCCACGCCCGACAGCCGCGCGTATTCGCCAAAGATCTGCGCGGGCCCCTCATGGTCGAAGCCCGCAAAGCCCATGCGGCGTGCGACCTGCGCCAGCATCCACCAGTCGGGGCGCGACTGGCCGGGCGCTGACAGAACGGCGCGCTGACGGCTGATCGTGCGGTCGGAATTGGTGACGGTGCCGTCCTTCTCGGCCCAGGCGGCGGCGGGCAGCAGGACATGCGCAAGACGCGCGGTATCGGTCGCGCCCGTCACGTCGCTGACGACCACGAAATCGCAGCCCGCGATGGCGCGGCGGACATTCTCGGCATCGGGCATGGTGGCGGCGGGGTTGGTGTGGATGATCCACAGCGCCTTGATGCGACCCTCGGCTGCGGCGCGGAACATCTCGACCGCCTTCAGGCCGGGCCTGTCGGCCATGCGGGGCGCGTCCCAGAAATCCTGCACGGCCTGCCGGTGCGCTGGATCTTCGAGGTCCAGATGGCAGGCCAGCATGTTCGCAAGGCCGCCGACCTCGCGGCCACCCATCGCGTTGGGCTGGCCCGTCACCGAGAACGGCCCCATGCCCGGCCTGCCGATCCGACCCGTCGCCAGGTGGCAGTTCAGGATCGCGTTCACCTTGTCCGCCCCCGACGAGGACTGGTTCACCCCCTGGCTGAAGATCGTCACCACGCGCGGCGTCGCGATCCACATGCGGCAGAACTCGCGCAGGGTTTCCTCGGGGATGCCGGTATCCATGCCCTCGGCGCGGGCGGCAGCGATGGCATGGTCCAGCCCCTCGACGTTCTGCGCGAAATCGGCGTCCACCGCGCCCGCATCCGCGATGGCGGCCAGCAGGCGGTTGAAGACCGCGACATCGGCCCCCGGCGACAGCGCAAGATGAAGGTCGGCCTGATCGCAGCTGGCCGTGCGGCGCGGGTCAATGACCACGATCCGCGTGCCGCGCGCCTGACGCGCCGCCAGCAGGCGCTGGTGCAGGATCGGGTGGCACCACGCGAGGTTCGACCCGACCAGCACGACAAGATCCGCCTCTTCGAGGTCGTCATAGGTGCCGGGCACCGTATCCGTCCCGAAGGCCCGCCGATGGCCCGCCACCGTCGATGCCATGCACAGCCGAGAGTTCGTGTCGATATTCGCCGACCCGATGAACCCCTTCATCAGCTTGTTCGCGACATAGTAATCCTCGGTCAGCAGCTGACCCGAGACATAGAACCCCACGCTGTCCGGCCCGTGTCGGGCGATCGTGTCGCGGAACCGGTCGGCCACCAGGTCCAGCGCGGCGTCCCAATCGGTCGGACGCCCGTCCACCAGCGGCGCGGTCAGGCGTCCCGCATGGCCGACCGTCTCGGCCAGGGCCGCGCCCTTGGAACACAGCCTGCCGCGATTGGCCGGATGGTCGGGATCGCCCCTGACCGACAGCCCGCCCGCGCCATCGGCGCGCAGCATCACCCCGCAACCCACCCCGCAATAGGGGCAGGTGGAACGCGTCTCGCCGCTCATGCGGCGGCCCTGCGCAGAAGGGTCGCGTCGATCAGGATGCGGCCCTGTTCGACCCTGACGGGATAGGTCGGGATGCTGGCATCCTCGCCCCGCGCCTGCCCGGTTTCCAGGTCGAAGACCCAGTTGTGCAGCGGGCAGGTGACGGCGCGGCCATGCACGATCCCCTCGGCCAGGGGGCCACCGCGATGGGGACAGGTGCCGCCCGTGGCGAAGACCTCGTCCCGGTCGGTGCGAAAGACCGCGACGCAGCCCAGATGGGTGCGCAGCTTGCGCGCGCCGCGCAGGGGGATGTCGTCGATGGCGCCGATATCGATCCAGCTCATTCCGCGGCCTCCAGTGTCAGGTCGGCAAGGGGGGCGTAATCCGCCGCGCGGGTGGCGGCATGTTCGGCCCAGGGGTCCTTGCGATAGATGGATTGCGACAGCTCGAACGCGTCGATCAGGCGGCGACGCTCGGCCTTGTCCTCGATCCGTTCGCGCACCCAGTCCAGCCCCACCTTCGCGATCCACTTGTAGGGGCGGTCCAGGTATTTCGCGTTCTCGCGATAGAGCTGGACGAAGGCGGTCGTCACCTCGATGGCCTCAGCCTCGGTCGCGACATCCAGCAGGCGCTCGGTCTCGCGCAGGTCCATGCCCGCGGCACCGCCGACGCCGATCTGGTAGCCGCTGTCCACGCAGACGATGCCCACATCCTTGCAGGTCGCCTCGGCGCAGTTGCGCGGGCAGCCGGAAACGCCCAGCTTGACCTTGTGCGGCGTCCACGACCCCCAGAGCAGCTTTTCCAGCCGCACGCCCAGGCCCGTGCTGTCCTGCGTGCCGAAGCGGCAGTGATCGGTGCCCACGCAGGTCTTCACCGTCCGCAACCCCTTGGAATAGGCGTGGCCGGACACCAGCCCCGCGCGGTTCAGATCGGCCCAGATCGCGGGCAGATCCTCGCCCCGGACGCCCAGCAGGTCGATGCGCTGGCCGCCGGTGACCTTGACGGTGGGGACGTTGTACTTCTCGGCGGCATCGGCGATGGCGCGCAGCTCGGTCGGGTTGGTCAGCCCGCCCCACATGCGCGGAACGACGCTGAAGGTGCCGTCCTTCTGGATGTTGGCATGCTTCCTTTCGTTGATGAAGCGGCTTTGCGGGTCGTCGCGATATTCCAGCGGCCAGTCGGCCAGCAGATAGAAGTTGATCGCGGGACGGCAGACATGGCAGCCGTTGCGGGTCTTCCAGCCCAGTTCCTGCCAGACGGCCTCTTGCGATTTCAGCGGCATGGTCTTGATCAGGCGGCGCACATCCTCGTGGGTGTGGTCGGTGCAGGCGCAGACGGGCTTGGCCACCGGCATGACGAATTCGTCGCCAAGCGTGACCTGCAGCAGCTGTTCGACCAGGCCCGTGCAGGTCCCGCAGGACGCGCTGGCCTTGGTAGTGGCGCGGATGGCGTCCAGGTCGGTCGCCCCCGCCCCGATCGCGTCGGTGATCGTGCCCTTGCAGATGCCGTTGCAGCCGCAGATCTCCGCCTCAGGCGGCAATGCTGCAACGGCTGACAGAGGGTCCGCCGAGGCACCCCCCTGATGCGCGGGGCCGAAGATCAGCGTCTCGCGCATCTCCTCGATCGGGGTGGCGTCCTTGATCAGGCCGAAGAACCAGTTGCCGTCGGCGGTGTCGCCATACATCACCGCGCCGATCAGGCGGTCGCCCTCGATCACCAGCCGCTTGTAGATGCCGCGCGCGGGGTCGCGGAAGACGATGTCCTCGCGCCCCTCGGCATCGGCGAAATCGCCCGCGCTGAACAGGTCGCAGCCGGTGACCTTCAGCTTGGTGGACAGCGATTTCTGGACGAACGCGGCATCCTCGCCCAGCAGCGTGGCGGCCAGAACCTTCGCCTGGTCATAGAGCGGCGCGACAAGGCCGAACACCGCGCCCTGGTGTTCGACGCATTCACCCACCGCGAAGATATCCGCGTCCGAGCTGCGCATCTGGTCGTCCACGTGGATGCCGCGCCCGACGGCAAGCCCCGCCTGCTGCGCCAGCGCGACATTCGGGCGGATGCCCACCGCCATGACCAGCAGGTCGCAGGGCAGATCGGTGCCATCCTCCAGCCGCAGGGCCGCGACATGGCCGTCCTTGCCGACGATCTCCTTCGAATTGGCCTGAAGTCTGACCTCGATCCCCTTGGATTCCAGCGATTTCCTCAGAAGGTATCCGGCGGCCTCGTCCAGCTGCCGCTCCATCAGGTGGCCCATGATATGGACGACGGTGACCTGCGCACCGCGCGCGGCCATGCCCGCAGCCGCCTCGAGACCCAGCAGCCCGCCCCCGATCACGACGACACGCTTGCCCGCGCCCATCGCCATCATGCGCTGCGTATCCTCGAGGTCGCGATAGGCGATGACGCCTTCCAGATCGTGACCCGGCAGCGGGATGATGAAGGGGTTCGACCCCGTACCCATGATCAGCCGGTCATAGGGCACCGCGCCGTTCTCGCCATGCACCACGCGCGCCTCGCGGTCGATGCGCAGCACCTTCTCGCCAAAGCGGGTGGCGATGCCGCGATCGGCGTACCAGGCATCGTCATGGGTGACGATATCCTCGTAGGTCTTGTCGCCCGCCAGCACCGGCGACAGCATGATGCGGTTGTAGTTCCCGCGCGGCTCGGCATTGAAGAGGGTGATCTGGAAGCGGTCCGGAGCCGCATCGGTCAGGTGTTCCAGCACCCGCCCCGAGGCCATGCCCGCGCCGATCACGACGATCTTCTGCTTGTCCATGTCCATCACTCCGCAGCGATGGCCTTGGGGTCGGTCTTCCCCTTGGCCCTGGCTTCGTTCGGCCGCGCGCCATGCTCGTATTCCTGAAGGAAATCGAGGACCTCCTGGCGGTAGGCGTAATAATCGGGATGTTCCAGCAGCGCCTTGCGGGTGCGCGGGCGCGGCAGGTCGACCTTGGTGATCTTGCCGATCGTGGCCTGCGGGCCGTTCGTCATCATCACCACGCGGTCGGCCAGCAGGATCGCCTCGTCCACGTCATGGGTCACGCAGATCGCGGTGACCTTGGTGCGGGACCAGACCTCCATCAGGACCTCCTGCAGCTCCCACCGGGTCAGGCTGTCCAGCATGCCGAAGGGTTCGTCCAGCAGCAGCAGCTTGGGCGACAGGGCGAAGGCGCGCGCGATGCCCACGCGCTGCTGCATGCCGTTCGACATCTGGGCTGCGGGACGGTCCATCGCATCGCCCAGGCCCACGCGTTCCAGATAGTATTCGACCACGTCCTGGCGCTCGGCCTGGCTGGCACGGGGATAGACCTTGTCCACGCCGACGCTGACATTCTCCTTGGCGGTCAACCAGGGGAACAGGGACGGCGACTGGAACACCACGGCCCGTTCGGGATCGGCGCCCTGAACGTGCTTGCGGTCCAGCGTGATCGCGCCCTTGCTGATCTCGTTCAGGCCCGCGGCCATCGTCAGCACGGTCGATTTCCCGCAGCCCGAATGCCCGATGAGCGAGATGAACTCTCCCCGGTCGATCTTGAGGTCGAAATCCTCGACCACGGTCAGCGGCCCCTTGGGCGTGGCATAGATCTTGTGCAGCTGCGAGAATTCCAGGAAGCGCTGATCGGCCAGCCCCGCCTGCGCATCCGCCACGGCGGTGGGCTTGCCGAAGATGGGCGTCACGTCGGGCAGCACGCGCGTGCCCTCGACCCGCGCCTCGATGCCCGCGTCCATCAGGTATCCGGTGACGGCGGCGCGCAGCTTCTTGAAACCCGCGTCGCTGTTCATCGCGCCCCGATCGCGCGGGCGGGGCAGATCGACGCGGAATTCCTGGCCCAGGGTGCCGTCGGGGTTCAGCGGCACGATGCGGTCGGCCAGCAGGATCGCCTCGTCCACGTCGTTGGTGATCAGCACGCAGGTCTTGCGGTCGGCGGCGCAAAGACGCTCGATCTCGTCGGCAAGGTTCGCACGGGTCAGCGCGTCCAGCGCCGACAGAGGCTCGTCCAGCAGCAGCATCTCGGGGTCCATCGCCAGCGCGCGGGCGACGTTCACCCGCTGGCGCATGCCGCCCGACAGTTCCGCCGGGCGCCGATGGGCGGCGTGGCCCAGCCCCACCATGCGGACATAGTGGTCCACCCGCGCGGCGCGGTCGGCACGCGACAGGTTCGGGAACATCGTGTCCACCGCCAGCGCGACGTTCCCGTTCACCGTCAGCCAGGGCATCAGCGAATAGGACTGGAAGATCACGCCGCGCTCGGGGCCGGGTTCGGTGATCGCGCTGCCCTTGAAGGTGACGCTGCCGCGGGTGGGGCGTTCCAGCCCCGCCATCAGGTTGATCAGCGTCGTCTTGCCCGTGCCCGAGAAGCCCAGGATGACCAGGAACTCTCCGGCCTCGACCTTCAGGTCCACGTCCTTCAGCACCTGCGTTTCCCCGAAGGATTTCGAGACGCCCGTGAATTCGAGTATCGTCATGACCTGTCCCTCAGCGGTTGTTGGTGAAGGTGAACAGCGACTGGATGGTGAACATCAGGCGGTCCAGCAGGAAGCCGATGATGCCGATGGTGAAGACCGCGACCATGATCTTGGCCAGCGACTGGCTGCTGCCGTTCTGGAACTCGTCCCAGACGAACTTGCCCAGGCCCGGGTTCTGGGCCAGCATCTCGGCCGCGATCAGGACCATCCACCCCACCCCGAGCGACAGGCGAAGGCCCGTGAAGATCAGCGGCAGCGCGGAGGGCAGGACCAGCCTGCGGATCTTGGTCCAGGTGCCCATCTTCAGCACCTTCGAGACGTTCACCAGGTCCTTGTCGATGCTGGCCACGCCAAGCGCGGTGTTGATCAGCGTGGGCCACAGCGAACACAGCGTCACGGTGATGGCCGACACCAGAAACGACTTCTCGAACCAGCCGTCATCGGCGGTATACAGCGCCGAGACCACGATCGACACGATCGGCAGCCATGCCAGCGGCGAGACCGGCTTGAAGATCTGGATCAGCGGGTTCAGCGCCGCGTTGGCGGTGGCCGACAGCCCCGCCGCGATCCCGAGCGGCACCGCCACGGCGGTCGCCAGAAGGAAGCCGAAGAACACCGTCGTGATCGAGGTCCAGATCTGCTGGTAATAGGTCGGCGCGCCCGTGAAATCGCGGAAGCGCGGTTCCTGCCCCGCCGCGATGCGTTCGGCGTTGCGTTCGTCCTGGCGGGCATAGAAGTCGGCGGCGCGTTCGCGCGTGCGGGCCGCGTCCTCGTTCAGGTTCACCACCTGCTCCCACACGGCGGCGGGACCGGGGATCGCCCCGAGCGATGTCTGCACCCGCGGCGCAAGCGTTCCCCACAGCAGCAGGAAGGCCATGATCGCCAGCAGCGGAACGCCCATCAGGCGCCACAGCTCGCGGCCCTGCGTGCGGGCATTGTCGCCCGCCGCGATCCGCATCATCGGCGTCAGCCAGCCCAGGCCCGCGACCTTCAGCCAGGCATCGGCCTTGTTGATGCGGGTGAAGTTCCGTTCGCGGCGTGCCTCGCGGGCGGCGTCGAAATTGGGGTCGATGGTTGTCATGATGCCCCCCCTCAGCCCGTCACTTCGCCGTCGGCGATCTTCTGTTCGCCGCCCAGCCCGATGGGGAAGCTGTCGATATAAGCGTTGGGCGTGCGCCCGTCATAGGGGATGCCGTCGATCAGCGTGTCCACGACATCCTTGAAGCCGTCGCTGTCGAAGGGGAAATCGGCCGCATCCGCCAGCCCTTCGTCCACCAGGCTCTGGGCCGCCTCCAGATAGATGTCGGGGCGGTACACGGATTTCGCGACATCGTGGTACCACTCGTCGGTCTGCGGTTCGGCGATCTGGCCCCACCGGCGCATCTGGGTCAGGTACCAGACCGCATCCGAATAGAAGGGATAGGTCGCGTTGTAGCGGAAGAAGACGTTGAAATCGGGCACGTCGCGCACGTCGCCCGGTTCGTATTCGAAGGTTCCGGTCATGGATGCGGCGATCACCTCGGCATCGGCCCCGACATATTCGGGCCAGCTGAGCATCTCGACCGCCTCCATGCGGTTGGCGTTGTCGTCGGCATCCAGCCACATCGCGGCGCGGATCAGCGCGCGGACCAGGGCGCGGGTGGTGTTGGGGTTCTGCTCGACGAATTCGGCGGTCAGGCCGAAGACCTTCTCGGGGTTGTCGGGCCAGATCTCGTAATCGGTGACGACCGCCACGCCGATGCCGCGCTGGACGGCGGCCTGGTTCCACGGCTCGCCCACGCAATAGCCGTGGATCGTCCCGGCCTCGAGCGTGGTGGGCATCTGCGGGGGCGGGGTGACCGACAGGAAGACATCGGCGTCGATCTGCCCCGACACGTCGTCGGGGCTGTAGAAGCCCGGATGCAGCCCGCCCGCCGCCAGCCAGTAGCGCAGCTCGTAGTTGTGGGTGGACACGGGGAAGACCATGCCCATGTTGAACCGCTCTCCGGCGTCGCGGAATTCCTCGACCACGGGGACCAGCGCCTCGGCGCCGATGGGGTGGACCGGGCGGCCATCGTCCATCGAGGCGACATGCGGGCGCATCTTCTCCCACACCTCGTTCGACACGGTGATGCCGTTGCCGTTCAGGTCCATCGAGAAGGGCGTGACGATATGGGCCTCGGAGCCATATCCGATGGTGGCGGCCAGCGGCTGGCCGGCCAGCATGTGCGCGCCGTCCAGCGTGCCGTCGATCACCCCGTCCAGCAGGACCTTCCAGTTGGCCTGCGCCTCGAGCGTGACGAACAGGCCCTCGTCCTCGAAGTATCCGCGTTCATAGGCGACGGCCAGCGGCGCCATGTCGGTCAGCTTGATGAAGCCGAAGGTCAGCTCGTCGATCTCGAGATCCTGTGCCGCAAGGGGGCCCGCAAGGGCGGTGCTGGCGGCGAGGCTGGCAAGAAGGCGCTTCATGGAAGATGTCTCCTGTCACTGGTGGCCCATGTCCGGGGCCGAAATGCAAAAAAGCCGCTGACGCGCCCTGCCATGCGGCAGAGGGTCGAGCGGCTGTGCTCATGGGGCCCCGACACTGGGGTTCCCGTGTGTATTTTGGGTATTGCGGACCCGAGGACGCCATTGCCCCCGTTGATCCCAGCATCCGGTGGCATCCGCCCCCGGTCAAGCGCAAGCGCCGCGATGCAGCACGATTTTCCGCCTGCGGGGCGCGATCTGCCCGCAAAACGGGCGTCAGTCGGCGTAAGGGTCGAAAATCTGACCATCGAGGAAGGCATCCGGTTGCAGGACGACCTCGCCCTCGACCGCGGGAACCTGCGTCGGGTGGTGCAGCGCGCCCTCGACCTTCTCGTTCGCGCCGGGCATGTCGGCGCCGATTCCCGCCAGCTGGCTGCGATAGATGTCGGGCCGGAAGACCTGCCCCGCGCGGTCCATCGCGGCGGCGCGGTCGCCACCCGTGCGCGCGGCAAGGCGCGATGCGATCCATTTCGCCTGGCTGGGCCAGGGAAAGCCCGTGGCGCCGGCGTGAAACTCGACAAAGCGATCGACCTGCCGTTCCTCGCCCCTGCCCGACACGACCAGACGACCTGCAAGCGCGCGGTCGATCATCTCCGGGGGCAGGTCCAGCCATGCGGGGCGCGACAGGATCTCGGACGCGGCGGTCCGCGCGGCGGGATCGGCCAGCCAGCGCGAGGCACGCCAGACCGCCCGCATCAGGCGGCCCAGAAGATGCGGCTCGGTCTCGGCCCATTCCGTGCGCACGGCCAGCACCTTCTCGGGGGCGAAGGACCAGATCGCCTTGCCCGGCAGCAGCAGCGCCCCGTATCCGGCCTCGACCGAGACCGAGCCCCATGGCTCGCCCACGCAGAAGGCGTCGATTTCCGACGCGGCAAGGGCATCGGCCATCAGCGGCGGCGGCACGGTGCGGATGGTGACGGGGATGTCGGCCAGCGGCGTGGCCGCGAACCAGCGGTGCAGCAGCTCCACATGCATGGAGAAGGGGAACGGCGCGCCGATGGTCAGCCCGTCGGGCGCGATCCGCGCCAGCGCCGCGCCCGCCGCGAAGGGATCGCGGAAATCGAACGGGTGGCCGATATCGCGCAGCGCCTGTTCCAGGCGGCGGCTGACGCCGATCACGTCGCCGTTCATCGACAGCACCATCACCGCCGACAGCGCGGTCGAGACGCCCCCCATGCCAAGCGCCATCGCCACCGGCACGGGCGACAGCAGATGGGCCGCATCGACCCGCCCGAAGGCCAGCATGTCGCGGACCGAGGACCAGGACGGCGCGGCGATCAGGTCCAGCTCCAACCCCTCGTTGCGGGCAAAGCCCATTTCCTGCGCGACGATCAGCGGGGCCGCATCGACCAGCGGCATGTAGGCGACGGGAAGGCGCAGCATCCTCATGACAGCAGCTCCGATGCGGTCACCAGCGCCTGCGCGACCTCGACGATCTTGCGGCCCTGATCCATCGCGGTGCGGCGCAGCAGGGCATAGGCCGCGTCCTCGTCGATGCGGCGGGATTTCATCAGCAGGCCCTTGGCGCGGTCGATGACCTTGCGTTCCTCCAGCGCGCGCCGTGTCTCGGCCAGCTCGGACCGCATCTGGCGCATCATCTGGAAGCGTGCGATGGCGGTGTCCATCACCGGCTTCAGCCGTTCGGGCAGCAGGCCGTCCACGACATAGGCGCTGACGCCCGCCTCGACCGCGGCGCGGGCAAGGCCGCCCGCCGCGCCCGACACGAACATCGCGACGGGACGGTCCAGCGGCCCCGAGGCCAGCGTCAGTTCCTCCAGCATGTCGCGGGTGGGGTTGTCGATGTCGATCAGCACGATGTCGGGCTGGCAGGCCGCGATCTTGCGGGCAAGGCCCGTCGCCTGTCCGATCACGTGCACCTCGTGGTCGCCCGCGTCGCGCAGGGCGTCCATGATGGCGATGGCGCGGTCGCGGTCTTCCTCGACCACGACGATGGAAAGCGGCTGGCTCATGCTGCATGAATGGTGCAGGCGCGGCACGGGGCAAAGCGATAAGGCGCGGCGGCGGGCGGATCGTTGCGCGATTGCCCGCGAAACAGGCAGCCGCCACAAGAGGGGAACAGACCGGATGTTCGGATTCCGCGATATCGACATCATCCGCGCCATCGTGCGTCATGGCGGCTTTCGCGCGGCATCGGACGCGACGGGGCTGGCGCAATCCGCGATCTCTCGTCGCGTGCGCCATCTGGAAAGCCGGATGCGCATCACCATCTTCGAACGCGACGGGCGCGGCGTGCGGCTGACTGCCCCCGGCCGCCGCCTGGTCGAAGAGGCCGAGATCCTGATCGCCCAACGCGACCGCATCCTGGAGGAACTGACCCAGGGCGACATGGCGGGCGTCGTCCGGCTGGGCGTGGCCGAGACGATGACCCACACCATCCTGCCCCGCCTGCTGACCGACCTGCGCACGCGCCACCCCCTGCTGCGGTTCGAGATCTCGGTCGACACGTCCGAGCAGATGGCCCAGATGCTGACCGAGGATCAGCTGGACGTGGCCATCCTGCTGCGCGACCAGGCCCCGCGCGGCGCGCATCTGGCGGCCCTGCCCCCCGTCAGCCTGGGCTGGTTCGCGGCGCCCGCGCATTTCGCCCTGCCCCGCCCGGCGGGCATCGACGATCTGGCCGCGAACCCCATCGTGTCCTTTCCGAAATCCACCCTGCCCCACCGGCGGGTTCTGGACCTGCTGTCGCCGGGGCGCAGGCAGGCGGTGGCGGTCCACGGATCGGCCTCGCTCGCGACGGTGCTGCACCTTGTCGGGCAGGGCTTCGGCATCGGCACGATCCCCCATGACATCGTCCGCGCCTGGCCCCATGTCGGCATCGAGGAGATCCCGACGCGCGACGACGCCCGCCTGCCCGACCTGGATTTCGCCATCTGCTTCATGCCCGAACGGAACGAGGATATCGGCCGCGAGGTGACCCGCGCCGCGCTGGATGCCGCCGCCCACTGATCGCGCTGTGCGATCATTAATGAGCATGAATGAACTATTGATAAGATATGACGGTTTGCTGAATCCTGTTGGAAACCCAGCAGGAGAACCGCAATGACCATCGCCGCACCCATTCTGCATGATCCGCGACTGCTTCGGGCGCAGATCCGCGGGGGTGGTTTCGACGGTCCCACGGCGGGGCATGGCGGCGATGCGCTGCAGGCGAACCTGGTGATCCTGCGCGGCAGCGATGCCGCCGATTTCCTGCGCTTCTGCCAGTCGAACCCGCGCCCCTGCCCGCTGCTGGCCGTGGGCGAACCGGGCGATCCCGCGCTGCCGACGCTTGGGGACGGGATCGATCTGCGCCACGACCTGCCGCGATACCGCATCTGGCGCGACGGCGAACTGGAGGCCGAGCCGACCGACATCTCCGATCTGTGGCAGGACGACATGGTGTCCTTCGCGCTTGGCTGCTCCTTTAGCTTCGAGGATGCGCTGACCCGCGCGGGCATTCCCGTCCGCCATCAGGATGCGGGCCGCAACGTGCCGATGTATCGCACCAACCTGCCGACGCGCCCCGCCGGACGCTTCGGCGGTCCGATCGTCGTCAGCATGCGCGCCATGCCCGCCGCCGACGCGATCGAGGCCGTGCAGATCTGCGCGCGGATGCCCCTGGCGCATGGTGCGCCGATCCACTTGGGCGATCCCTCGCGCATCGGGATCGCGGACATCCACGCCCCCGATTACGGCGACGCGCCCGATATCCGCGACGGCGACATCCCGGTCTTCTGGGCCTGCGGCGTCACCCCGCAGGCCGCCATCGCCAGCGCCCGCCCTGCGCTGGCGATCACGCACGCCCCCGGTCACATGCTGGTCACCGACATTCCGGCAGACCGCGCAGAGATGCGGCTGACCGGCGTCTACCTATAAGAACCAACAGGAGAGATGACATGAAACGCACCACGCTTGCCCTTCTGGCCAGCACCGCCCTGATGGCGACACCGACCCTGGCCGAGGAACTGGCCATCGTCGGCAGCTGGTCGAACCTGCCGCTGTACCAGGACTTCGAGACCCCCTTCTGGACCGAGAAACTGCCCGAGCTGACCGACGGCGAATTCACCGCGCAGCTGACCAGCTTCGACCAGATGGGCATTGCCGGATCCGACGTCTACCGGATGCTGGGCGACGGCGTTTTCGACGTGGGCGCGACGGTGGCCGATTACACCGTGGGCGATGCGCCCGAACTGGAAGGTCTGGACGTGCCGCTGGTCGCGACGACCCCCGCCCAGGCGCAGGCCATGGTCGAGGCCGCCCGCCCGATGGTCGACGACATCATGCGCGACCGCTTCGGCGCCGAGGTGCTGGCCATCGCGCCCTATCCGCCGCAGGTCGTCTTCTGCAAGGGCGAGGTCGCCTCGCTTGCCGATCTGGAGGGCAAGAAGGTGCGCGGCTCGGGCCGCATGACCACGAAATTCCTCGAGGCGCTTGGCGCCGAGGGCATCAACATCGCCTTCTCCGAGGTGCCGGGATCGCTGGAACGCGGCGTGATCGACTGCGCGGTCACGGGCGCGGGCTCGGGCTATTCCGCGGGCTGGTGGGAAGTGTCCGACACGCTGATGACCATTCCGCTTGGCGGCTGGGACGCGGTCGTGATCGCGATGAATGCCGACCGCTTCGACGGCTTCAGCGAAGCCCAGCAGGCGACGCTGAAATCCGCCGTGGCCGAAGGGCTGGAGGCCCCCGCATGGGCCGCGGCCGAGGGCGGTCTGGACAATGACATCGCCTGCCTGACCGGCACCGGCGACTGCGCCTCGGGCGAGGCGGCCTCGATGACGCTGGTCGAGCCGAGCGAGGCCGATGTCGAAACCGCGCGCGAGATCCTGACCACCGAAGTCCTGCCCGACTGGGCGGAACGCGCGGGCGGGGACTGGGCCACGCGCTGGAACGAGACCGTCGGCCAGGCCGTCGGCGTGACGATCCAGTAAGCCGGGACCACCGCCATGACAGATGCATTGCACGGCGCGCTTCGGCGCGCCAACCGTATCGTCGCGCTGATCCTCGGGGTCGCGCTGCTGCTGACCGTCGCCTTCATCCTGACAGACGTGATCCTGCGCAAATTCGGCTGGGGATCGCTTGGCGGCTCGGACGAGGTGTCGGGCTATGTCATGGCGGCCGTCGCAAGCTGGGGCCTGGCCTGCGCGCTTCTGGACCGCGCGCATGTCCGCATCGACGTGCTGCGCCAGAAGCTGGCGCAGCCCTCGCAGGCGGCGATGGACATCTTCGCCATGATCGTCACCAACGGCGTCGTGCTGCTGATCGCGTGGCATTGCTGGCCGGTGCTGCAAAAGACGCTGGAACGCGGATCGCGGGCCAACACCCCGCTGGAAACGCCGCTGTGGATCCCGCAGGGCATCTGGTTTTCCGGCTGGCTGTGGTTCGCGCTGTCGGCGACGCTGCTGTCGCTGATCGGCATCGCGCATCTGGCCAAGGGCCGTCGCGCCGAATTCGACGCCGCCATCGGCATGGGATCGGAGCTGCAGGAATGATCTGGACCGTCGCGATTTCCCTTCTGGGCCTGATGGCCCTGTCGATCCCCGTCGGCATCGTCCTGTTCATCCTGGGCATCGGCGTGGGCGAGTTCTACTCCGCCTTCCCGCTGCTGCGCGGGCTGGGACAGGTGATCTGGTCGGCGTCGAATTCCTCGACCCTGATCGCCATTCCGCTGTTCGTCCTGCTGGGCGAGATCCTGGTGCGCGGGGGCGTCGCCGAACGCACCTACGCGGCGCTGGACAAGTGGCTGTCCTGGCTGCCGGGCGGGCTGGTCCATGCCAATATCGCCACCGCGACGATGTTCTCGGCCACGTCGGGATCGTCGGTCGCGACCGCCGCGACCGTGGCCACCGTCGCAATGCCGCAGGCGGAAAAGCTGAACTACGATCCGCGCCTGTTCTCCGGCGCGATCGCTGCGGGCGGCACGCTCGGCATCCTGATCCCGCCCTCGATCAACCTGATCGTCTATGGCTTCCTGACGGAAACCTCGATCCCGCGCCTGTTCTCGGCGGGGCTGATCCCGGGGCTGCTGATGGCACTGGCCTTCATCGCCGTCACCGCCGCGATCTGCCTTGCGCGTCCGCATCTGGGCGGGCCGTCGCGCAGCTTCGGCTGGGCCGAACGCGCGAACAGCCTGATCCAGCTGGTGCCGATCATCCTGCTGTTCGCGGTGGTCATCGGCTCGATCTATGCGGGCTGGGCCACGCCCACCGAAAGCGCGGCGATCGGGGTCGTCATGGCCGGGCTGATCGCGATCTTCCTGGGCGACGGGCTGGGCCCGCGCGCGATGGCGCAGGCGCTGCACGGCACGATCCGCATTTCCGCGATGATCATGCTGGTCGTGGCGGGCGCGTCCTTCCTGAACTTCGCCATGACCTCGGCGGGGCTGGGTCGGCAGCTGACCGAGATGATCGAGGGATCGGGCCTGTCGCCCTTCGGCACGCTGCTGCTGGTCATCGCGCTGTACCTGGTGCTGGGCTTCTTCATCGAGACGCTGTCGCTGATGGTCGCGACCATCCCCATCGTCGTGCCGATCATGGCTGGTCTGGGCTATGACAAGGTCTGGTTCGGCGTCCTGATGATCGTCCTGATCGAGATGGCGCTGATCACCCCGCCCGTCGGCCTGAACCTGTTCGTGGTGCAGGGCGCGCGGAAAAGCGGCTCGATCAACGATGTCATCATGGGCGCGATCCCCTATGTGCTGGTCATGATCTGCATGATCGCGGCGCTGATCGCCCTGCCGGGGCTGGCCCTGTGGCTGCCCTCGATTCTGTAGAAAAGGACTGACTTCATGCAATTCACCGTCGACGGAACGGCGCTGGACCTGAGCCCCGCGAACCTGATCATCGCGGGCTGGACGGGCCGCAACCAGGACGCCATCCAGCACCATATCGACGAGCTGGCCGAACTGGGGGTCAAGCCGCCCTCGGCCACGCCGCTGTTCTATCGCGTGTCCGCATCGCTGCTGACCACCGCCGATGAAATCCAGGCCGTGGGCCCGGCATCCTCGGGCGAGGTCGAGCCGATGATCGTCCAAGACGGCGCCCGCCGCTGGCTGGGGCTGGGGTCGGACCATACCGACCGCGCGCTCGAGGCGCATTCGGTCGCCATGTCGAAGCAGGTCTGCGCCAAGCCCTGCGCATCGCAGCTGTGGGACTGGGACGAGATCGCCGACCGGCTCGAGGATCTGGTGCTGGAAAGCTGGATCCACGAGGGCGGCGACTGGGTCGAATACCAGAAGGGCACGGCGGCCTCGATCCGGCCGCTGGCCGACCTGATCGACGGCGCGGGGTTCGACGACCTGGCCAAGGACGGGCCGGTCGCCATGATGTGCGGCACCTTCGGCGCGATCGGCGGCGTGCGTCCGGCGGGCCGGTTCCGGATGCGCATGACCGACCCCGCGACGGGGCGCAGCATCACGCATGAATACGCCACGACCACCCTGCCCGACATCGCCTGAGCCGGAGGGCGAAACTGGCACTATAGAACCGCCCCTCTGGCCCTAACGCCGGGGGGCTTTCGCCATCTATACCGGACCCAGCCGAATGTTCCATGGCCGGAGAACCCTTGATGACGACGCAGAAACAGATCCAGACCGCACCGGACGAGGTCTTCGCGAATTATCGGCAGGTGAACCTGATCGACGGGCAGCGCGTCCCCGCCAAGGCAGCGCTGGACGTGCTGAACCCCGCCACCGGGCTGGTGCTGGGGCAGGCCGCCGCCAGCGACGCCGACGAGACCGCAGCCGCCGTCGCATCGGCCAAGGCCGCGCAGGTCGCATGGGCGCAGGTCCCCGCCCGCGAACGCGGCAAGCGCGTCGCCGCCGCAGCCCGCGCCGTCGCCCAGAACGCCGAGCTGATCGCGCAGGTCCTCGCGCGAGAGACCGGCAAGGCCATCCGCACCGAATGTCGCGGCGAGGTCGCGGTCGCCGCCGACATCATCGAGTTCTATGGCGGGCTGGCATCGGAACTGAAGGGCCAGACCGTCCCCTACAACCCGCGCATGCTGACCATGACCACGCGCGAACCCCTTGGCGTCGTCGCGGCCATCGTGCCCTGGAACGTGCCGCTGGTCCTGTTCGCGCTGAAGGTCGGCCCCGCGCTGGTCGCGGGCAACTCGGTCGTGGTGAAATCCTCGGAAGAAGCCCCCTTCGCGACCTTCCTTCTGGCCGAGATCATGATGGCCCACCTGCCCGCGGGCGTGCTGAACATCGTGAACGGCACCGGCGCCGTCTGCGGCAATGCGCTGACCGGCCATCCCGACATCGCCAAGATCACCTTCACCGGATCCGAGGCCGTGGGCGAGGCGATCTACAAGGTCGGCGCGTCGCGCATCATCCCCGTCTCGCTCGAGCTGGGGGGCAAGTCGCCCATGATCATCTGCGAGGATGCGGATCTGGACAAGGCCGTCGCGGGCGCGATCTCGGGGATGCGCTTCACCCGCCAGGGCCAGAGCTGCACCGCCGCCAGCCGCATCTATGTCCATGACAGCCTGATGGACGGCTTCATGCAGCGCCTTGGCGAACAGCTGGACCGTCTGGTCATCGGCGACCCGCTGGACGAGGCCACCGATGTCGGCACCATCATCAACGCCCGCCAGACCGCGACCATCGCAGGCTATGTCGCGCAGGCCGAGGCGACGCCGGGCGCGACCGTCACCCGCTATGGGCAGCTGCCCAAGGACGCGGCGCTGTCGCCCGACCTGTTCGTCCAGCCGACGATCCTGACCGGTCTTCCCGACGATCACCCCTGCATCATGGAAGAGATCTTCGGCCCCGTCGCCGTCGTCCAGGGCTGGAGCGATTACGACGAGGTCATCGACCGCGCCAACAGCACGCATTACGGCCTTGCCGCATCGGTCTGGACGCGCAGCCTGCAGGTCGCGCTGGACAGCACCTCGCGGCTGGATGCGGGCTATGTCCAGGTGAACCAGAACCTGACGATCCAGCCCAATGTCAGCTATGGCGGGTTCGGGCGGTCGGGCCTCGGCAAGGAAGCCTCGCTCGAGGCGATGCTGGAGCATTTCACGCGGTCCAAGACCATCGTCATGAACTTCGACTGATGGACGACATCATCGTGCTGTCCGCCGCCACCCTGGCGGCGGGCTTTCTGCGGGGCGTGACCGGGTTCGGTTTCGCCCTTGCTGCCGTTCCGCTCTACAGTCTCAGCGTGCCGCCGATCCAGGCGGTGGTCATGGCGCAGATGCTGCAGATCGCCGCCGCGCCGACCGACATCGTGCAGAACCGCCGCAGCGTGGACCGCAAGGCGCTGACCCTTCTGTGCTCGGGGGCGGTGATCTGCACGCCGGTCGGCGCGTTCTTCGCGACCCGCCTGCCTGCCGACGCCATGCGCCTTGCCATCGCGGTCGTCGTGCTGATGGGCCTCGTGGCGCTGATGGCCAAGGTCACGATCCGCGACGGCAAGGGTCCGGCGATCACCGCAGGTGCGGTGGCGGGCCTGCTGGGGGGACTGGCCGCGATGCCCGGACCGCCCGCCGTGGCCTATTTCCTGGGCCGGGGCGCGGGCAAGGCGTCCAGCCGGGCCTCGTTGCTGCTGTTCTTCGCCTTCACGGCGGTCATCGCGCTTGGGTCGCTGGCGATCGGGTCGGACGTGCTGCGCTGGCACATGGTGCTGGCGGCGGTCGCGGCCTATCCCTCGATGCTGATCGGAAGCTGGCTGGGCACGCGCCTGTTCCAGCGGCTGGGTGACGGGCATTACCGGATCGCGGCACTTGGCGTGCTGTTCGTCTCGGCGGTGCTGACGGGGATCAAGGGCGTCGCGGGCCTGATCTGAACCGATCCGCAACGAAGAACGCCGCCCCCGACGGGGCGGCGTTTCGCGTTCTTTCGGGGTATATCGTCAGGAGCGGCCCTTCCAGGGCACCAGCCAGCTCTCGGCCTTGCGCATCAGGATGTCGATGCCGAAGCCGATCAGGCCGATCAGCACGATCCCCATGATCACGATGTCGGTCGCCTGGAACTTGGACGCCGCGACGATCATCTTGCCCGCGCCCTTTTCGGCAGCGACCAGCTCGGCCGCGACGACGGTGCCCCAGCAGACGCCCATCGCGACCCGCGCCCCGGTGAAGATCTCGGGAAGCGAGTTCGGCACGATGACATGACGTAGCACCTGCCATTTCGACGCGCCCAGGCTGTAGGCGGCATGCACCTTGGTGATGTTCACCCCCGACACGCCCGCCCGGGCCGAGATGATCATGACCCACAGCGCCGCCAGGAACAGCAGCACGATCTTGCCGTTCTCGCCGATGCCGAACCAGATGATGACCAGCGGGATCAGCGCCAGCGGCGGGACGGGGCGCATGAATTCGACGATGGGATCGAACCAGCCGCGCGCCCAGCCCGACAGGCCCATCGCGTAGCCAAGCGGGATCCCCACCAGCGACCCGATCACGAAGCCCGCGATGACGCGCCACAGCGACCAGCCGACATGTTCAAGCAGGGCGACGTTCTGGTATCCGTCGCGCGCGATCTCGAAGAAGCGGGCGACGACGGCCTCGGGGGCGGGCATCCAGATCGGCTCCATCTGCAGGCCCTTGTCGGGCGAGAAGTTGAGCGAGCCCTTGGCCGTCATCGTCACGCTGCCATCGGGGACCGAGACCGTGCCGCCCGGCTGGATCGGACGACCTTCGATCGCGGTGATGGTCGCGTCGTCGCCATCGTTGCGCTGCGCGCTGATCAGGACCGAGCGCCATGCGGCGACGGTCGCGACATCGCTTGTGGCAAAGCCGGTCGCGGGACCGGCCTCGGGGTCCTCGGCCTCGGCGCCGGTCTCGTGGACCAGCACGGTCACGGTGGCGTCGGCCTGCTGCCCGTCCGGCGCGGTCGCCGTATAGGTGAACGAGGTCGTCCCCGTGTATGGCCCCGGCACGTGGACCGGCACCAGCTTCGAGCCGGTGAACGCACCCCAGACCAGAAACACCACCACGACCGAGATGATCGAGGCCCACCGATCGGGCCTCACCGCGCTCTCATCCCCGAAGGTGACGGTCTTGAGCGAGGTGAAGTCGGTGACCTTGGCCATCGACCTGCGCACCAGCGATATGGCCAGCGCCGCCCCGAAGAACAGCGCGGCATAGACGGCAAGTATGATGAGACCGGTCATGTCAGTTCTCTGCTCCGCCCATGATTTCCTCTTCCATTTCCCAGATCATGCCCAGGATCTCGTTCTTGGTGGCCCCGAAGGCCGGATCTTCCTTGACCGAGCGCAGATCGGCGCCGACGGCGCGTTCCGCGAAGGGCAGGCGATATTCCTTGTGGATGCGGCCGGGGCGCGGGGCCATGACCAGCAGGCGTTCGCCCAGCAGCAGCGCCTCGTCGACGGAATGCGTGATCAGGATGATGGTCTTGCCCGTCTCCTTCCACAGCTTCAGCACGAGGCCCTGCATCTTCTCGCGCGTCAGCGCGTCCAGCGCGCCCAGGGGTTCGTCCATCAGGATCACGTCGGGGTCGTTGGCAAGGCAGCGGGCCAGCGCCACGCGCTGCTGCATGCCGCCCGACAGCTCGTAGACGGCCTTGGTCTTGAAGGCGCCGAGGCCGACCGTGTCCAGAAGGTTCTCGACGATGGTGTTGCGCTCGGTCTCGTCCATGCCCTTCATGCGGGGGCCGAATTCGACGTTCTGGCGCACGCTCATCCATTCGAACAGCGCGCCCTTCTGGAAGACCATGCCGCGTTCCGCGCCGGGGCCGGTGACGGGGCGGCCATCCAGCGTGACCTGGCCCGCCGTGGGCGCAAGGAACCCGGCAAGGATGTTCAGAAGCGTCGATTTCCCGCAACCCGACGGGCCGAGAACCGACAGAAGCTCTCCCTTGCCGATATCAAGCGAGACGTCCTTCAACGCCTGAACATGCCCGCCCTTGGGCAGGTCGAAACGCATGGACAGGTTGTCGATGCTGAGAAATGCCATGGGCAGTATTCCCGAAATCAAAGGGTGGTCGTTCCGGGCGCATGGTGGTGCCGCGCCCGGAACGCAGGGTTCACTGGGTCGCGGCCAGCGGCGCGGTGTTGATCGCCGCGGCATAGCTGTCCAGCGCGCTGCCGATGCTGCCGGCCTCGACGAAGACGTCCGCGACGCCCTTCATGAAGTTCTGCGCGTTGCCGCCCAGCCATTTCTGCGACAGCTGTTCCCCGACGCTCGGGAAGGCGAAGGTCTCGATCGCGGCCTCGGCCTCGTCGGGGGTCATGCCCGATTCCGCGGCGATCTTGGCCAGCATCTCGGGGTCGTGGTTCTCGTTCCACTCGGCGTTGACGGCGGCGGTCACTGCCAGGAACTCGGACACCAGCGCCTCGTTCTCGACCACGAAATCGGCGGGGGCAGAGGTCACGTCGAAGACGAGGATGCCCAGCTCCTCCTTCTCGGCGCCGGTCAGCAGCACGTTGCCGTGCTCCTTCATGCGGGCGAGGCCGCCACCGTAACCGCAGGCGAAATCGACCTCGCCCTGGGCCAGCGCGGCGGCACCGTCGGTCGGCGCCATGTCCACGACCGTCAGCGAGGCCACGTCCACGCCGAAATGCTCCATCTGGCGCAGGAAGCCGTAATGCGCGGCAGTGCCCATCGGCACGGCGACCTTCTTGCCGGCCAGTTCGTCCGCGCTGTCCTTGTCGATCTCCAGCGCAGTCGCGACGACGCAGTTGTCGTTCTCGGAATAGCTGACGGCGACATCCAGCGTCTGCAGCGCCTGCCCGGCAGATGCGGCCACCACGAAGGGCGGGACGCCCTGCGACAGCGCGATCTGCACATCCCCGGATGCCATTGCCGCCGACATCGCGGTGCCGGTCTCGAAGGCGACCCAGTTGACCTTCATGCCAAGCGCCTCGTCATAGGTGCCGTCGGCCTTGGCGGCCAGGAACGGCATCGGCCATTCCAGGAAATAGGCCACGGTCAGCTCCTCGGCGGCGGCGGCGCCCGCCACCAGCGCCATCGCGCTTGCGGACATCATGCTGGCAAATCTTCTCATCTCTCTCTCCTTCGGGCGGATGTTTGGCGACGCGTTGGCCGCAAGGCTTTTCCCTGTCGTTCCGGCACGGCGACCCGCATGGGGCGCCCGCCGATGATCCGATCAAGGCGGATGATGATGCGCCGCTCAACATGCCTGCGGGTCTGGACCTATCGCTTGGGGTCGTCTGGCCCTACTCGCGCCGCAAGTTTGGGCACAGTTTGGGACCAGATGCGCAGCGGCGGGATCGTCCCCCGAAGCATGTCCCCTTCCCTTGCCCCCGATTGGAGTGCCCTCCCGTGAACCAAGTCGCCCCCGTCAACGATTTCTCGGAAATCATCAGCGCCGACCGCGCGCATGTCTGGCATCACCTGACCCAGCACAAGGCGCACGAGACGACCGACCCCCGCATCATGGTCGAGGGCAAGGGCATGCGCGTCTGGGATGCCACGGGGCGTGAACATCTGGACGCCGTGTCGGGCGGCGTCTGGACCGTCAATGTCGGATATGGCCGCGACACGATCGGCCAGGCGATCAGCGATCAGGTCACGAAGATGAACTTCTTCGCGCAGAACAACGGATCGGTCCCCGGCGCCCTGTTCGCGCAGAAGCTGATCGAGCGGATGCCGGGCATGAGCCGCGTCTACTATGTCAACTCGGGGTCCGAGGCCAACGAGAAGGCGTTCAAGATGGTCCGCCAGATCGCGCAGAAGCGTTACGGCGGGCAGAAATACAAGATCCTTTATCGCGAGCGCGACTATCACGGCTCGACCATCTCGACGATCTCGGCGGGCGGCCAGTTCGAGCGGAACGCCCATTACGGCCCCTATACCCCCGGCTTCGTCGAAGTGCCGCACTGCCTCGAATACCGCGCCCAGTGGGATGTCGAGAATTACGGCCAGCGCGCGGCCGACGCCATCGAGGAGGTGATCCTGCGAGAGGGCCCCGAGACCGTCGGCGCGCTGTGCCTCGAAACCGTGACGGCGGGCGGCGGCGTCATCACCCCGCCCGAAGGGTATTGGCAGCGCGTGCAGGAGATCTGCCGCAAATACGACATCCTGCTGCATCTGGACGAGGTGGTCTGCGGCATCGGACGCACCGGCAAGTGGTTCGGATACCAGCATTACGGCATCCAGCCCGACCTGGTGACGATGGCCAAGGGTGTGGCCTCGGGCTATGCCGCGATCGCCTGCCTCGTGACGACCGAGAAGGTCTTCGAGATGTTCAAGGATGCCAGCGATCCGATGGGTCATTTCCGCGACATCTCGACCTATGGCGGCTGCACCGGCGGGCCGGCGGCGGCGCTGGAGAACATGCGCATCATCGAGGAAGAGGGCCTGCTGGAGAACACGCTGGCCATGGGCGAGCGGCTGATGGGCAACCTGCGCGAATTGCAGGAACGCCACGCGGCGATCGGCGACGTGCGCGGGCTGGGACTGTTCTGCGGGGCCGAACTGGTCGCGGATCGCCAGACCAGGGAACCCGCCCCCGAGGCCAAGGTGCAGGCCGTGATCGCGGAATGCATGGCGCAGGGCGTCATCATCGGCGCGACCGCACGCGCTATCCCCGGCTTCAACAACACGCTGTGCCTGGCCCCGGCCCTAATCGCCACCGCCGAGGACATCGACGCGATCACGGCGGCCATCGACGTCGCCCTGACGCGCGTCTTCGGCTGACCGGCGGCGATTGCGCAACGGGTTCGGACCGCGCTAACCTGCGGTCCGAACCACCCGTGCGACGGAACGGCAATTGGCGATACCACCCGAAATCTTCCTTCTGCCCGCCAAGAGCGACGCGACCCTTCAACAGCAGATCCAGCAGGTCGTGGCCGAGGCGATCGTCTCGGGGCGCTGCGCCCCCGGCGAGAAGATGCCGTCCTCGCGCAGGCTGGCCGAACATCTGGGCGTGTCCCGGATCACGGTCACGCTTGGATATACGGAACTGGTGGCGAACGAATACCTCGTCTCGCGCGACAGGTCGGGCTATTTCGTGGCCGATACCGCGCCGACGCGCCCCGTCTTCGCCGACCAGGCCGAGGACAGCCGCGGCGGCGTGGACTGGGACCGCAAGCTGACGCGCCGGACCCTGCAGCGCGACGACATCCTGCGCCCCCCGAACTGGAGCGATTACCGCTTTCCCTTCATCTATGGCCAGTCGGACCCCGACCTGTTCGACCACGGAAACTGGCGCAACTGCGCCCTCCGTGCGGTCGGGCGGCGCGATTTCGACAGCCTTGCGCAGGACCATTACCAGAACGACGATCCGATGCTGGTCGAGTTCATCCTGCGCCAGATCCTGCCCCGCCGCGGCATCCGCGCCCATCCAGACGAGATCCTGATCACGATGGGCGGGCAGAACGCGCTGTGGATGATCGCGCAGCTGCTGCTGTCCGAGGGGCAGAAGGCCATCGTCGAGAACCCCTGCTTTCCGGGGCTGCGCCGGATCTTCGACCAGATGCGCTATGTCGCGACCTCGGTCGACGTGGATGGCGACGGCCTGCCGCCGGACCGGATCCCGCCGGATGCGGACCTGGTCTTCACCACCCCCAGCCACCACGCCCCGACCAACGTCACGATGCCGCTGGAACGGCGCCTGCAGATGCTGGACCGCGCCTTGCAGGACGACTTCCTGATCGTCGAGGACGATTACGAGTTCGAGATGTCCTTCCTCTACCCGCCCGCACCCGCGCTCAAGTCGCTGGATCGGGCGGGGTCCGTCATCTACCTGGGATCGTTTTCCAAATCGATCTTTCCGGGATTGCGCCTGGGCTATGTCGTGGGGGCGAAACCGCTTATCCAGGAAATGCGCAAGCTGCGCACGGTCGTCCTGCGCCATCCGCCCAGCCATATCCAGCGCACGACCGCCTATTTCCTGTCTCTCGGGCATTACGACAGCCAGCTTGCGCGGATGGCCCGCGTCTATGGCAAGCGCCGCGCCATCATGGAGGGCTGCATCCGCGAATTCGGCCTGACGCCTGCGGGACGCGACATGCATGGCGGGTCGTCCTTCTGGATGAAGGCCCCGCCCGGCGTCGATACGACCCAGCTGGCGCTGGATCTGCGCCGGAACAGCGTCCTGATCGAGCCCGGCAACGCCTTCTTCGCGCATCGCGCGCCCGACAAGGCGCATTACCGCATCGCCTATTCCTCGATCAACGCGAACCTCATCCGCGACGGCATGGCCCTGGTCGCCGAGGCGATCCGGCAGGCCCCCCGCGCCTGATCACCGGCAGGGACCGGTCGAGCCGCGCACGACCAGTTCGTGATCCAGCAGTTGCGGGTCGGGTTTCTCGTCCCTCTCGACCCAGCCTGCCAGAGCATCGGCGACGGCGCGCCCCATCCGCGACACCGGCAGGTGGATCGTCGACAGCGCCGGATAGAGATGCGCCGAGCCGGGCAGATCGTCGAGACCCATCACCGACATGTCGTCCGGAATGCGCAACCCGTGGCGCTGCACCTCGGCCATCGCGCCGGCGGCGATGACATCGGACAGGCACAGGATGGCGCTTGGGCGCGGACCCGAAAGCACGCACTGGACCGCCTGACAGCCGCCCGCCGTCGAAAGAGCGGTCTCGTGAAAGGTCAGATCGGCATCGCCCTGCCCCTGCAGCGCAAGGACGCGGCGCTGTGTCCGGTCGTTGCGCAGCGGGCCGTGCAGGACGGCGATGCGGCGATGGCCCAGCCCGGTCAGATGGGACAGCGCCGCCAGCGCGGCGCCGTGATTGTCGTATCCGATGGTCGGCATCCGGTAATCCGGATCGTGGCAGGAGATCGCGATGACCGGCAGGCGTGCTCGGGCGACCAGCTCGTCGAAATCGGGGCTACGGGTCATGCCCGACACGATCAGCCCCTCGGCCCCGATATCGAGCAGGGCGCGGGCCTTGGCGACCTCGATATCGGGGTCGTCATCCGTCGTGGCAACGACCAGCGACAGCCGCTGCGCCGTCAGCCCCTGTTCAAGGTTCGCCAACACGCGCGCGAAGATGTCGCTGTCCAGCGTGGGGACCAGCGCGCCGACGAATCGCGTCCGCCCCGAATTGATCGCGCGGGCCGCAGCACTGGGCACCCATTGCAGCCGCCGCATCGCACCCTCGACCCGCTCGCGCGTCGCAGGGGCCACGGTTGCCGGTGAATTCATCACCCGCGAGACGGTCGCCACCGACACGCCCGCATCCGCTGCGACATCGCGCAGGTTCGCCCGCTTCCGCATCGCCGTTTTATTCATCCGCACCGCCCGAGATTCGATCACGCCACCCTGCCGTTCCTGCATTTTAGCAGGAACACCTGTATAGGTTCTTGACGGATGTAACCAGTTACACGCCAACTGTAACCAGTTACATCTGCAGAATCGAGACCGACTGATGACCGCTTACACAGTCCTGCGCGATTTCGACAACATGGGTTTCCTGACCCCTGCCCGCAGCTTCCACGGCTTTCCCAAACGCTCGGCCCCGGTCGATCGTGCGCTTGCCCCGCGCGAGGGGATGCGGCTGGATGCCCGTGCAGGCGACCTTGTGTCGGTCGATATCGCAGCAGGGGCCGAGGCCCGCATCCTTGCCTTCGGACCGCGCGGCGCCGATGCGCTGGCCGAACTGGGCCTGACCGCGAATGCCGCGATGGATGCGGGCGATTGCGATCCGCAAGCCATGTTCGACTGGATCGCGGCCTGCGGCGGAACCCGCCGCGACCTGCCCGCCTGCCGCATCGCCCCGCTGGACGAGCCGCTGCTGCTGCGCGTCCGCGATCCCCTGACGATCTGGGTCTTCTGGCCGACCCCGCCCGAGGCGCTGGTGACGGGCGGCCTGGGCGGCGCGGTCCGCGTCGGACATCGGCAGGCGGCGACGAATTCGCCGCTGCTGCCGCCGCTCCTGGGCGATGTGCGCGACGAATTCACCGTCCCGCGCGGCACCGCCTTGGCCTACGAGCTGAAGAAGGGCGAGTTCCTGCAGATCATCGATGTCGAGGGGCAGCAATGCTCGGACTTCAACGCCTTCCGCGCGGATGGCCTTGATCGCGGACTGGAACTGTCGATCGACGGCACGGCCACCCGCTCGATGGTGCGGCGGGCCTTTCCGGGGCCGGGCATCCTGGACAAGTTCTTCGATGCCGACATGCGCCCGCTGCTGAACGTGGTGCAGGATACCTGCGGGCGTCACGACACCTTCGGGCTGGCCTGCAACGCGCGCGGTTACGAGGAGCGCGGCTTTCCGGGCCACGTGAACTGTTCGGACAACATGTCCGACGCGCTGGCACCGTTCGGCGTGCAGCGCAGACGCGCATGGCCCGCGATCAACTTCTTCTGGAACACCTGGATCGACCCGCATTCCCATCACCTGATGACGCAGGAATCCCATTCGCGTCCCGGCGACTACGTGGCGATGCAGGCGATGGACGACCTTGTCTGCGTCTCGACCGCCTGCCCCGACGACATCGACCCCATCAACGGGTGGAACCCGACGGATGTGCATGTCCGCATCTATCGCCCCGAAACCCCCATCCGCCGCGCCGTGGCCTACCGCGAGAAGGAAGACGCCCCCATGACGATCAGCCAGAATTCGGCCTTCCACGAACGGCTGGCCCCGCTGACGCAGAACTTCGCGCCCGCGCGCGACCTCTGGGCGCCCACCAGCTTCGCGGCGGACGGGGCGATCGGCGAATACTGGGCCTGCCGCAACAACGTGACGATCCAGGACATGAGCGGGCTGCGCAAATACGACATCATCGGCCCCGATGCCGAGCGTCTGCTGCAGCACGCGACCACCCGCAACGTGGCCAAGCTGGCGGTCTGGCGCGGATCCTATACGCTGATCTGCGACGAGGCGGGCACCGTCATCGACGACGGCACGCTGTTCCGCCTGGCCCCCGACCTGTTCCGCTGGTGCTGCGGCTCCGAGGAAAGCGGCCGCGTGCTGGAAGCGATGGCCCGGCAGATGGGCCTGCAGGTCCGCATCCACCACCTGGGCGGCGCGATGCCGAACCTTGCGCTGCAGGGGCCGAAATCGCGCGACCTGCTGCGCCGGATCGTCTTCACGCAACCGAACGTTCCCGCGCTGGACCAGCTGAAATGGTTCGGCGTCACCGTCGCGCGTCTGAACGACCGCGACGGCGCGCCGTTCATGCTGTCCCGCTCGGGCTATACCGGCGAGCTGGGCTACGAGATCTTCTGCGCCCGCGCCGATGCGCTGACGATCTGGGATGCGCTGATCCAGGCCGGGCAGGAATTCGGCATCACGCCGATGGGCAGCGACGCGCTGTCCCTGATCCGGATCGAGGCGGGGCTGGCCGCCGGGAACGCCGAATTCGCCCCCGGCATCGACGCCTTCGAGGCGGGCCTGGGCTTTGCTGTCGATCTGACCAAGCCCGACTTCACCGGCAAGGCCGCGCTTGAACGCAATGCGGCGGCCCCGCGGCGCGTGCTCAAGGGGCTGCTTCTGGACTGCAACGACCTGCCCCATAACGGCGATCCGGTCCTTGCGGGCGAAAGACAGGTCGGCATCGTCACCTCGGCCACCCGCTCGCCCATGCTGGGACATGCAATCGCCATCGCGCGCATCGGCGTCGAGCACGCGCTGAACGACACCCGGCTGGAGATCGGCCAGCTGGACGGCCGGATGAAGCGCCTTGGCGCGACCGTGACCGACATTCCCTTCATAGACCCGCAACGCAAGCGGGCGCGCGCCTGACCGGCGCATCCCCCTGACAGAGAGGATATGACATGAAGAACCTTAGATCCCTGACCGCCATCGCGGCGGTCTTGGCCGCGACCTCGGCCACCGCGCAGGAAAAGGTCATGGTCGGCGAACCCAGCTGGCCCGGCGCCAAGGTCATGAGCCGCATCATCGCGCAGGTCATCCAGACCCGGCTGGGCAGCGAGGCGGGCTATGCCCCCGGCGCGAACGCGGTCATCTTCTCGGCCATGGATGGCGGGCGCGGCGATATCGACGTGCATCCCGATGTCTGGCTGCCGAACCAGGCATCCTTCACCGACGAATTCGTCGAGGGAAAGGGAACCGTCGCCCTGTCCGAAGGCAGCTACGAGGGGCGTTCGGGCTTCTGCGTTCCCACCTACATGGCCGAGGAACACGCGATGAAGTCGGTCTACGACCTTGCCACGCCCATGGCGCAGGACCTGTTCGACAGCAATGGCGACGGCAAGGGCGAGATCTGGGTCGGGGCCTCGGGGTGGTCCTCGACCAACCTGAACCGCGTGAAGGTCCGCGATTACGGGATCGAGACGTTCCTCGAACCCACGACCGAGGACGAGGCCGTCTTCTATGCCCGCCTGAAGGACGCGATCGACCGCAAGGAGGGCGTCGTCTTCTACTGCTACGAGCCGCATTTCGTCCACGCCCTCTATGACGTGACCTTCATCGAGGAACCCGAGCACGATCCGGCCGCCTATGTGATGGTCCAGCCCGACGAGGATGCCGACTGGCTGGCCAAGTCCTCGATCACGACGGGCGACGAGGTCAAGACCGTCACCGTCGCCTATTCCCGGTCGCTGGAACAGCGCAACCCCGCCGCCGCGGCCTTCCTGTCGCGCATCGACATGCAGGCGTCGGACCTGTCGCAGCTGACCCGCCAGACCGTGATCGAAGGGCAGGAGATCGACGAGGCCGTGGCCCAGTGGCTGGATGCCAACGGCGAGATCGTCGACGGCTGGCTGGGTCTGCGGTGACCGCGCCCTGGTACCGACCCCCGCCCGATGCGGGCCGGGGTCCGATCGTCGCCGCGCAAGGAGCAGCCATGACCGACGAGACAGTGATCGACGCGCAGGGCGTGTGGAAGATCTTCGGCACGCGCGCCAAGGAGGCCCTGCGCGCCATCCGCGACGAGGGGCTGGGCAAGGCCGAGGTCCGCGACCGCTTCGAATGCGTGGTCGGCGTGGCGGATGCCAACTTCCAGATCCGCAAGGGAGAGCTGTTCTGCGTCATGGGCCTGTCCGGTTCGGGCAAGTCCACCCTGGTGCGTCACGTCAACCGCCTGCTGGAGCCGACCGACGGGCATATCTTCATCGACGGCGACGACGTGATGGCGCTGGACGAACGCGGGTTGCGCGATCTGCGCAACCGCCGCGTCTCGATGGTGTTCCAGAATTTCGGCCTGATGCCCCACCGGACCGTGCGCGACAACGTCGCCATGCCGCTGGAGATCCGCGGCACCGGCAAGGCCCGCCGTTGGGCCGAGGCCGACCGCGTGCTGGATCTGGTCGACCTGCAGGGATGGGAGGACAAGTACGCCCACGAGCTGTCGGGCGGGATGCAGCAGCGCGTGGGGCTGGCCCGCGCCATCGCCTCGGACCCCGAGATCCTGCTGATGGACGAACCCTTCTCGGCGCTGGACCCGCTGATCCGCAAGCAGCTGCAGGACCAGTTCATGCAGCTGTCGCGGCGGCTGGGCAAGACCACCATGTTCATCACCCACGACCTGGACGAGGCGATCCGCATCGGCCATCGCATCGCCATCATGAAGGACGGCCGCATCGTCCAGATCGGCACCCCCGAGGAGATCATCCTGAACCCGGTCGACGACTATGTCGCCGATTTCGTGGCCGGCATCTCGAAGCTGGACATGATCTTCGCGCGCTCGGTCATGCAGCCTGCCGCGGAATACGAGGCGATGCACGGCCCCGTCCCCGCGGATGCGATGGCGGCCCATCCCGACATGGACCTGAACGCGCTGATGGACCTGTCGGTCGAGGGCCACGGCATCCTGCGCGTGATGTCCGATGACGCCACCGTCGGCGTCATCGACCGCGCGCGGCTGATCCGCGCGATCCAGTCAAGCCAAGCCTGAGGTGATCCCATGAAGCATGTCGAAACATCCGATATGGCGCCCGAGAATGCGGTGCAGCTGCAGGCCCTCGTGTCCGAGTTCGCGGGCCGGGGCCGGCCCTATTACCAGCGCGTCTTCGCCTACATGATGCAGGCGCCCGGCTTCCGCTTCACCCTGAACGCGGCGGCGGCGCTGCTGGGGCCGCTGTGGTTCGGGGCGCGCGGGTTGTGGTCGTGGTTCCTGGGCTTCGTCCTGCTGGAGACGCTGGCCTTCGTGCAGATCGGCATCGGCCTTATCGGCGATCTGGGGCGCGAGGATCGGTTGCGCGCCGAACAGATCGCGCAGACGCTGGACCTGCGCCGCCAGCAGATCGAGGCCGCGCGGCAGGCCGGCTCCGGCTCGGTCGCGTCGCTGGAAAGGGCAGCCGCCTCGCTGGAACAGGCGCTGGCATCGGCACGCGACGCCGCCGAGGGCGCGATCGCGGGCGGCATGATGCATGTCGCCCTGGGCCTTGCCCTGCTGCTGGCGATCCGCTTCGTCGCGGCGTCGATCGCGAACTGGACGCTCGAACGGCAATTCGTGCGCTGGCGGTCCGACCGCGCGGCGGCAAGCGGCTGGTCCCCTGCCCGCCTGTCCGTCGCATCGGTGCTGATGGCTGCCGTCGTCGGCTTGTCGATCCTGCGCTTTGCGATGCCCGACGCCTTCGCGATCCTGAACAGCTTTCCGACGAACCGCGAATGGCGGCTGGACCTGGGCGACGGCGTGCAATCGGTCTTCGACTGGACCAAGACCGCCGGACGCGGTTTCTTCGACGGGCTGACCGTGGGGATGCGCGGATTGCTGGACTGGATCGAGATCCTGCTGGTCGGCACGCCCTGGCCCGTGGTCGCGCTGGTCTTCGTCATGCTGGCATGGCTGTCCGGCGGCCCGAGCGTCGCGATCTTCACCGGCGCGGCGCTGGCCTATCTGGGGCTGCTGGACTTCTGGGAAAAGGCCATGACGACCATCGCGCTTCTGGGCGCGGCGGCGCTGATCTCGATCACCATCGGCATTCCCCTGGGCATCTTCTGCGCGCGCAGGCCGACGGCCTTCGCGATCGTGCGTCCGGTGCTGGACTTCATGCAGTCCATGCCGTCCTTCGTCTACCTGATCCCGGTCGTGGCCTTCATCGGATCGGGCAAGCCCGCAGGCGTCGTCGCCACGATGATCTTCGGCAGCCCGCCGGTGATCCGCTTCACCGTGCTGGGCCTGCAGCAGATCCCGGCATCGGTCCGAGAGGCCGCGATGGCCTTCGGCGCATCGCCCCGCTACCTGCTGTGGCGGGTGGATCTGCCGCTGGCGCGCAAGACGATCATGGCGGGCGTGAACCAGACCATCCTTCTGTCGCTTGCGATGGTGGTCGTCGCCTCGCTCATCGGTGCCAAGGGCCTGGGCGAGGACGTGCTGGAGGCGCTGCAATACGCGGCGGCGGGTCAGGGCATCCTTGCGGGGCTGGCGATCCTGTTCTGCGCGCTGATCCTTGACCGGATCGTCGCCGGACGGAAGTGATGCAGGCTCAACGACGCGAAAGGCCCGGAGCACGCTCCGGGCCTTCTTCATGTCGTGATCGGGACGGAAGAACCGCGCCTCAGCCCATCAGTTCGCTGGAATAGCTGCCGGGCGATGCGGGGAAGACGACGGTCTTGTTGCCGTTCAGGAACACGCGGTGATGCGCATGGGCATGGATCGCGCGCGCCAGCACCTGGCTTTCGACATCGCGGCCCAGGCTGACATAGTCGGACGCGCTTTGGGCGTGGGTGATGCGGACGATGTCCTGCTCGATGATCGGACCTTCGTCCAGGTCGGCAGTGACGTAATGGCTGGTCGCGCCGATCAGCTTCACGCCGCGCTCATAGGCCTGCTTGTAGGGGTTCGCCCCCTTGAAGCTGGGCAGGAATGAATGGTGGATGTTGATGATCCGCCCCGACATCTTCTGGCACATCTGATCCGACAGGATCTGCATGTAGCGGGCCAGGACGATCAGCTCGGCGCCCGCATCCTCGACCACCTTCATGATCTGCGCCTCGGCCTCGGGCTTGTTGTCCTTGGTGACCTTGATGCAGTGGAACGGGATGTCGGCGTTCACCACGACCTTCTGGTAATCCATGTGGTTGCTGATGACGGCGACGATCTCGACCGGCAGCGCGCCGATGCGGACGCGGTACAGCAGGTCGTTCAGGCAATGCCCGAAGCGGCTGACCATGATCGCGACGCGCATCTTCGTGGCCTCGTCATGGAACTGGAAGGTCATGCCCATCTCGCCGGCGACGGTCGCGAAGGCGGCCTCCAGCTCGGGCAGGACCGCGCCTTCCTCGGGGGTGAAGCTGACGCGCATGAAGAACCGGCCGGTCTCCTGGTCGTCGAACTGGCTGCTGTCGGTGATGTTGCAGTCGTGTTCCGCCAGGAAGGTCGAGATCGCGGCCACGATCCCGCGCCGCGACGGGCAGGTGACGGTAAGGCAGTAATTGGTCATGTCGGATCCTGTTCGTCCAGAAGAAGGGGCAGATCCTCGAGCCCGTTCTGATGGCAGAACGCGCTGAGCGTGTTGGCAAGAAGGCAGGCGATCGTCATCGGACCGACCCCGCCCGGAACCGGGGTGATCGCGCCCGCGACATGGCGGACATTCTCGAAATCGACATCGCCCACAAGGGCGGGCTTGCCGTCGCGCTGGATGCGGTTGATGCCCACGTCGATCACCGTCGCGCCGGGCTTGATCCATTCGGCGCGGACCAGCCCCGGCACGCCCGCGGCGACCACCACGATATCGGCCATGCGCGCCAGTTCGGGGATGTTGGTCGAGGATTTATGCGCCACCATCACCGTGCAATCGGCATTCAGCAGCAGCCGGGCCATCGGCTTGCCCACGATGTTGGAATGTCCGATCACCAGCGCGGTCAGGCCCCGGAAATCGGCGTGGTGATGGCGCAGCATCATCATGCAGCCAAGGGGGGTGCAGGGCACGATCGCGTCCTGTCCGGTGCCCACCATCCCGACATTCGAGATGTGGAACCCGTCCACGTCCTTGGCGGGCGATATCGCGTTGATCACCGCCCGCGCATCCAGATGCGCAGGCAGCGGCAGTTGCACCAGGATGCCATGTACCTGCGGGTCGTCGTTCAGCCGGTGGATCAGGTCCAGCAGATCGTCGGCCTGCGTATCGGCGGGCAGGCGATGCTCGAAGCTGCGCATGCCCGCCTCGACCGCCTGCTTGCCCTTGGCGCGGACATAGACCTGGGAGGCCGGGTCCTGCCCGACCAGCACCACGGCCAGTCCCGGTGTGCGGCCCGTTTCGGCCTGCAGCGCGGCGGTGCGCCTGCGCACGCGGTCGCGCAGGACCGCCGCATAGGCCTTGCCGTCGATCAGCTGGGCGGTCATCCGCTACAGCGTCCCGGTCAGTTCGGGCACGGCGTCGAACAGGTCCGCGACCAGCCCGTAATCGGCGACCTGGAAGATCGGCGCTTCCTCGTCCTTGTTGATCGCGACGATGACCTTGCTGTCCTTCATGCCCGCCAGATGCTGGATCGCGCCGGAAATGCCGACGGCGACATACAGATCCGGCGCAACGACCTTGCCGGTCTGGCCGACCTGAAGGTCATTGGCGGCAAACCCGCTGTCGACCGCCGCGCGGCTTGCGCCGACCGCAGCACCCAGCTTGTCCGCAAGGCCCGAGATCAGCGCGAAATCGGCCTCGGACCCGACGCCGCGACCGCCCGAGACCACGACCTTGGCCGAGGACAGTTCGGGACGGTCGCTTTTCACGACCATGTCCTCCAGATGCGCCGACAGAGCGGGCGCGTCGGACAGGGTGACGGTTTCCACGGGCGCGGCATTGCCGGTCGCGGCGGCCTCGAAGGCGGCGGTGCGGATCGACAGCACCTTGACCGCGTCCTGCGACTGCACCGTCTGGATCGCGTTGCCGGCATAGATCGGGCGCTTGAAGGTCTGGGCGTCCAGAACCTCGGTCACGTCGGTAATCACCATCGCATCCAGCAGCGCCGCGACGCGGGGCAGCACGTTCTTGCCCGAGTTCGTCGCGGGCGCGACGATATGGGTCACGCCGCCCGCCAGTTGCAGGATCAGCGCCGACAGGTTTTCGGCCAGCCCGTTGGCCACGCTGTCATCGGCGCAATGCAGCACCTTGTCGATGCCCGCGATGCCGGCCGCGGTCGCCGCCGCCTCGGCGGGGCCGCAGACCAGAACAGTGACCGGACCCAGGGCGGACGCGGCGCTTGCGGATTTCGCGGTCGCGTCCAGCGCCAGCGCGCCCCCCGCAACCTCTGCCAGAAGAAGAACAGACATCAGACCAGCGCCCTTTCTTTCAGTTTCTCGACCAGTTCGCCGACCGAACCGACCTTGATGCCCGCCGCACGACCGGCGGGTTCCTCGGTCGCGACGACCTTCAGGCGGGGCGTGGTATCGACCCCGTAATCCGCGGCGGTCTTTTCCGCGACGGGCTTCTTCTTGGCCTTCATGATGTTGGGAAGGCTGGCATAGCGCGGCTCGTTCAGGCGCAGATCGGTGGTGACGATGGCGGGCAACGCCACCTCGATCTTCTGCAACCCGCCATCGACCTCGCGCACGACCTGCGCCTTGCCGTCCGCGATCTCCAGCGCGGATGCGAAGGTCGCCTGACCCCAGCCCAGCAGCGCCGCCAGCATCTGTCCGGTCGCGTTCATGTCGTTGTCGATGGCCTGCTTGCCCGCGATGACCAGCTGCGGCTGTTCCTCGTCGACGACGGCCTTCAGGATCTTGGAGACGGCCAGCGGCTCGATCTCGGTCGCCTCGGGCGCCTCGACCATGATGCCGCGATCGGCCCCCATCGCCAACGCGGTGCGCAGGGTCTCGACCGACTTCTTGTCGCCGACGGAAACCACCACGATCTCGGTCGCGATCCCGGCTTCCTTCATGCGGATCGCGGCCTCGACCGAGATCTCGTCGAAGGGGTTCATCGACATCTTCACATTGGCCAGGTCCACGCCGGAACCGTCGGCCTTCACGCGGACCTTGACGTTATAGTCGATCACCCGCTTCACAGGCACCAATACCTTCATTGCTGCGCCTTTCGTTCGTCGTTGAGTTTCAAGGGATCAGACCTTCACCCGTTCGGATTTCGGGTCGTAGAAGGGTTTGAGGGATGCCTCGGCCCGCACGCGGACGCCCGCCACCTCGATCTCGTAATCCGAGGCCAGCACGTCCTGCGCGCTTTCGCCCGCACAGGGGACATAGCCCATGCCCATCGCCGCCCCGAGGTGGTGGCCATAGCCGCCCGAGCTGAGATAGCCGACGATCCGGCCGTCGCGCAGGATGGGTTCCGCGTGATACAGAAGCGGCTCGGGGTCGGTCAGCCGGAACTGGACCATGCGGCTGGCAAGCCCGGCCTCGCGCTTGCGCATCACGGCATCGCGGCCGATATAGTCGCCGTCGCCCTTCTTCAGCGCAAAGCCCAGGCCCGCTTCCAGGATGTGATCCTCGGCCGAGATGTCGTGCCCGAAATGGCGGAAGCCCTTTTCCAGGCGGCAGCTGTCCATCATGTGCAGACCGCACAGCTTGGCATCCATGTCGCGGCCCGCCTCGCGCAGCACCTCGAAGACATGAGCGGCCATGTCGGTCGACACATAGATCTCCCAGCCCAGTTCGCCCACATAGGTGACGCGGTGGGCGCGGGCGACGGCCATGCCGATCTCGATATCCTGCCATGTCCCGAAGGGGTTGGCCGCGTTCGAGAAATCGTTGGGCGAGACGCGCTGCAACAGCGCGCGGCTGTTCGGCCCCATGACGCAGATCACGGCCTCGGCTGCGGTCATGTCGGTCAGGGTCACGCGGCGTTCGCCCAGATGGCGGCGCATCCATGCCTGATCGGCCTGACGCGTCGCCGCCGGGGTCACGACCATATAGGCATCCTCGGCCAGGCGGTTGATGGTCACATCGGCCTCGATCCCCGCGCGGCTGTTAAGGAACTGGCTGTAGACGATCTTGCCCACCGGCACCGACAGGTCGCTGCCCGAGATGTGGTTCAGGAACGCCTCGGCATCGGTACCCTCGACGCGGATCTTGCCGAAGGACGACATGTCGTAGATGCCGACATTCTCGCGGATGGCCTTGTGTTCGCGGGCCGCGTTGTCGAACCAGTTCTGGCGTTTCCACGAATATTCGTATTCCGCCTTCTGCCCCGGATCCGCGAACCAGTTGGCGCGTTCCCAACCGGACAGTTCACCCATGACCGCGCCTTCGGCCTTCAGCGCCTCGTGCAGGGGCGAACGGCGGATGCCGCGCGCGGTGGCCTTCTGGCGATAGGGGAAGTGATCGGCATAAAGCAGGCCGAGCGTCTCCTTGGACCGTTCGAAAAGGTAGTGCTTGTTCCCCTGGAAGGGCTGCATCCGCGCGATGTCGACATCCCCCAGATCGAAGGGCTTCTCGCCCGTATCCATCCAGGATGCCAGCGCGCTGCCCGCGCCGCCCGCCGACTGGATGCCGATGGAATTGAAGCCCGCCGCGACCCAGACATTGTCCATCTCGGGGGCAAGACCCAGGTGATAGGCGTCGTCGGGGGTAAAGCTTTCGGGCCCGTTGAAGAAGGTGTGGATGCCCGTTTCCGCAAGGATCGGCAGGCGGTTCACGGCCATTTCAAGGATCGGCTCGAAATGGTCGAAATCCTCGGGCAGCTGGTCGAACTCGAAATCCTCGGGGATGCCCTTCATCGCCCAGGGCTTGGCGACGGGTTCGAAGGCGCCCAGCAGGATCTTGCCCGCGTCCTCCTTGTAATAGGCGCATTCCTCGGGGACGCGCAGCACGGGCAGCTGCTGCAGGCCCGGCACTGTGTCGGTGACGATGTAGAAATGCTCGCAGGCATGCAGGGGCACGTTGATGCCCATCTGGCGGCCGACCTCATGGCCCCACATGCCCGAACAGTTCACGACGTGATCGCATTCGATCATGCCGCTTGCGCCCTCGGCCTCCCACGAGACGCCGGTGATGCGGCGGCCGTCGCGGCGGAAACCGGTGACCTTGGTGCGTTCCAGCACCTGCGCGCCCCGCTGCTTCGCGCCCTTGGCCAGCGCCAGCGCGATATTGGCCGGATCGCCCTGCCCGTCCTTGTCCAAATAGACCGCCGCCTTCACGCCGTCGATATTCACATGCGGGTAGCGGGTCTGCAGCTCCGAGGGGCTGATCTCCTCGACCTCGACGCCGAAGGCGCGGGCCATGGATGCCTGGCGCAGGATCTCCTCTCGGCGTTCCTCGGACAGGGCCACGGTGATCGAGCCGTTGCGCCGGAAGCCGGTGGCGACGCCGGTCTCCTCTTCCAGCTTGCCGTACAGTTCCTGGCTGTATTTCGCCAGGCGCGTCATGTTCTGGGACGCCCGCAGCTGGGCGATCAGCCCGGCGGCGTGCCAGGTCGTCCCCGAGGTCAGCTGCTTGCGTTCCAGCAGGACCACGTCCTTCCAGCCCAGCTTGGTCAGGTGATAGGCGACCGAGCAGCCGATCACCCCGCCGCCTACGATGACGACGCGTGCTTTTTCAGGGGGCAGTGCCATGTTCATCGTCCTTTCACGCACGGATGCGGCTGTTGTCGGCATCCCAGAGGCAGGCGTTCTCCTGCACGACGGCCTTCAGGCGGGTGCCATAGACCTCGATCTCCAGCTCGGTTCCCGGCAGGGCGGCATCGCTTGCCAGCATCGCCATCGCGATGGCCTTGTCGGTGCGGTATCCATAGGCCGAGGACAGGACCTCGCCCACGCGGGTGTCGCCGTGGAAGGCCGCCGCCATGTAGGGCGCGTCCTGCCGACCCGGCTCGACCACCAGCGTGACCAGGCGGCGGGCAGGCGCGGTTTCGGCCTGAAGGGCGGCCTTGCCGGGGAAGTCCTGCGGCTTGTCCAGCTTCACGAAGCGGCCCAGCCCGGTTTCCATCAGCGTGTAGTCGCTGGACAGATCGCCCTTCCAGGTCAGGTAGCCCTTTTCGATCCGCATCGAGTTCAGCGCATACATCCCGAAGGGCGCGGCCCCCGCATCGCGGATCGCGGCATAGATCGCGGCGGCGTCAGAGGGGGATGCGTGAACCTCCCATCCCAGCTCGCCCGCAAAGGACACGCGGGCCAGCATCGCGGGCCTGCCCGCCACCGTCGCCTGCTGATGCGACAGCCAGCCAAGCGACAGATCCGCATCCGAGATCCCGGCCAGCAGGTCGCGCGATTTCGGCCCCGTCACCAGCATCGCGGTCACATCGGCGCTGCGGTCGGTCAGGGTCAGACCGGCGGGCATCCGGCGCGACAGCACCTCGTAGTCGTGCCATTGCGCAAGGGCGGCGGTCATCAGGGTGAATTCATCCTCGGCGTGGCGGATGCAGGACATCTCGGTCAGGACGCGGCCACGGCTGTCGGGGAAATAGATCAGGTTCATGCGCCCGACCTTGGGCAGACCGCCCGCGACCATGCCACGCAGCCATTCGGCAGCCCCCTCGCCCGACAGCGCGAAGCGCGAGAAACCGCACAGGTCGATCACGCCCACGCCGTCGCGCACGGCCTCGACCTCGGCGCGGACGCGGGGTTCCCACGGGCCGCTGCGATCCCAGGTAAGGGTCGCTTCCTCGGACGTGTCGTCGCCGGGCTGTGCGAACCAGTTGGCGCGTTCCCAGCCGTTATAGGCGCCCATCTGCCCGCCATCCGCGACCAGACGGTCGTGGTTGGGCGACAGCTTGCGGTCGCGTTCGGCGGGCCATTCGTGATGCGGGAAATGCATCGCGTATTCGTGGCCATAGGTCTCCAGCGCCTTGCCGGTGCAGTATTCCGCGTCGGCATGTCCGGTAAAGCGGCGCGGATCGACCGACCACATGTCCCATTCGGTATGGCCATGCATGATCCATTCCGACAGCACCTTGCCCGCGCCGCCGCCCTGCGCGATCCCGAAGGTGAAGCTGTGCGCCTCGAACGCGTTCGGCACGCCCGGCATCGGCCCGATCATCGGCAGCCCGTCGGGTGCATAGGGGATCGGCCCGTTGATGTTGCGTTGGACGCCCTGCGTGCCCAGCAGCGGCACCCGCGCCATCGCATCCTCGATATACCATTCCAACCGGTCCAGATCGTCGGGGTACAGCTGGAAGCTGAAATCGGCGGGCATGTCCTGGCCCGACGCCCAGCCGACCTGGCAGTTGCGTTCATACGGGCCCAGGTTCAGCGAATGCGTGTCCTGCCGCAGATAGTAGCTGCTGTCCACGTCGCGCAGCATCGGCAGCTTGCGGCCATGTTCCTTGGACCATGCGGCGACCTCGGGGATGGCCTCGGTCAGGAAATACTGGTGGCTCATCACGGTCAGGGGCACGGGGCGGCCACCATGCGGCAGGAACCATTCGCCGACGCGCGCGGCATAGTAGCCCGCCGCGTTCACCACGTATTCGCAGCGGATATCGCCCTTTTCGGTATGGACGATCCATTCGCCATCCTTGCGGCTGACGCCGGTTGCGGGGGTGAAGCGCAGGATCGTGCCGCCATGCGCCCGTGCGCCCTTGGCCAGCGCCTGCGTGACCTGGCTGGGGTCGATATCGCCGTCCAGCGGGTCCCAGAGGCCGCCTTCCAGGTCATGCGTCTCCATGAAGGGGAAATGGCTCTGCAATTCGTCGGGCGTGCACATGTCCATGGTCAGGCCCATATGGGCGGCCATGCCGCGCACGCGCTCGAACTCCATCATGCGGTCGTGGGTATGGGCCAGCCGAACCGCGCCCGTCACGTGATAGTTGATCGGGTAATCCACCTCGTCGGCCAGGCCACGATACAGCGCAAGCCCGTGGCGCTGCATGTTCATGACGCCGTAATTCGCCGCGAAGTTCGGGCAGTTGCCTGCCGCGTGCCAGGTCGACCCCGCCGTCAGCTCGTTCTTTTCCAGAAGGACGCAATCCGTCCAGCCCGCTTTGGCAAGGTGATACAGCGCCGAGACGCCGACCACCCCGCCACCGATGATGACCACACGCGCCGTGGAGGGAAGAGCCATTTCATTAACCTCAGTAGACAGGGGGAGAGATGACCCAGATCGCCGTGGCGGGGTCGTCGAAGGGGTTGGACCAGCGATATTCCGCACCCTTGATGCGGAAGCTGTCGCCAGCGCGGATGGTGAAGGTGGTGCCGTCGATCCACATCTCGAGCTGCCCCGAGACGAGATAGACCACCTCGGAGGTGGCGCGCCGGCGCGGCTGGTCCAGCGCGGCACCGGGCATGAAGGTCGAGTGGATCACCTCGAAATCGTCGGTCAGGTCGGGCGAGACCAGCGCCTCGTAGAGGCCGCTGTCGCGTTCGCCGATCTCTCGGCGGTTGGCGGCGCGCACGACGATGCCGCGCTCGTCCTCGGGGGCGTCGGCCACGCCGAAGAACATCGAGACCGGCACTTCCAGGATGGCCGCGATGCGGTGCAGGTCCGACACCGTCGGCGAGGAGATGCCGCGCTCGACCTGCGACAGCCAGCCGATCGACTTGCCCATCGCCGCCGCCATGTCGCCAAGCGTCATGCGCCGCGCGCTGCGCAAGGCCCTGATGTCGCCGCCGATGGTCGTCTCTTCCGTCATGGCCGATCCCGTGATCCTGTCCTTCGTGAAATTCCTGACGTTTATTTCACGACCACGCAATGAAATTCTTCACCGATATTTCACGAACCGGGGCGGTGACGGTTTTTCGGGCGCGCGGCATCAGCCCTGCCCGATGACGCGGCAGGGCGTCCGATTTCTGCCGAAGCGCTGCGCAGAAACAGCCTTCCTCCGGCCCGCGAAAGCGCTAGACTTCGCCTTCGGCACCACCCATCGCGTGAAAGGACGGGTCATGTTGAAGAAGACCGCCAATTCGGAAATCGAGGCACGGCGCAAGAAGGTCATGGCGCGCGGCGTCGGCGTGATGACCGACCATTACGCGACCCGCGCCCTCAACTCCGAGATCTGGGACGCGGACGGCAACCGGCTGATCGACTTCGCCTCGGGGATTGCCGTGCTGAATACCGGGCACCGCCATCCGCGCGTGATGCAGGCGGTCGAGGAACAGCTGCGCGCCTTCACCCATACCTGCCACCAGGTCGTCCCCTACGAGAACTATGTCCACCTGGCGGAACGGCTGACCGATGCGGCGCCGGGCGATTTCGACAAGAAGGCGATCTTCGTGACCACCGGCGCCGAGGCGCTGGAGAACGCGGTCAAGATCGCGCGCGCCCATACCGGGCGGCAGGCGGTCGTCACGTTCCACGGTGCCTTCCACGGGCGGACCTTCATGACCATGTCGATGACCGGCAAGGTCGCCCCCTACAAGGCGGGCTTCGGGCCGATGATGCCCGATGTCTTCCACGTCCCCTTCCCGAACCCGCTGCACGGCGTGAGCGTGGACGACTGCTTCCGCGCGCTGGACGGGCTGTTCAAGTCCGACCTCGAACCTTCGCGCGTGGCGGCCATCGTGTTCGAGCCTGTGCAGGGCGAAGGCGGCTTCAACCCCGCGCCCGCCGAATTCACGACCCGCCTGCGCGCGCTGTGCGACGAACATGGCATCGTGATGATCGCGGACGAGGTGCAGACCGGCTTTGCCCGCACGGGCAGCCTGCTGGCGATGGACCGCCACGAGGTCGCCGCCGACATGATCACCATGGCAAAAAGCCTGGGCGGCGGCTTCCCCATCGCCGCCGTGGTCGGCCGTGCCGAGATCATGGACGCGCCCGCGCCGGGCGGTCTTGGCGGCACCTATGGCGGCAACCCGTTGGGGATCGCGGCGGCCCATGCGGTGCTGGACATCATCCGCGACGAGGATCTGTGCGCCCGCGCCGAGGATCTGGGCGCGCGACTGAAGGACCGCCTGCGTGCGATCCAGGGCTTCATGCCCGAGATCGCTGATATCCGCGGCCCCGGCTTCATGGTCGCGATCGAGCTGATGCATGCCGACGGCACCCCTGCCCCCGACCTTGCGAACGCCATCAGGCAAGAGGCCCTGTCGCGCGGGCTGCTGCTGCTGACCTGCGGCGTGCATGGCAACGTGATCCGCTTCCTTGCGCCGATCACCATTCCCGACGACCATTTCGACGAGGCGATGGAGATGCTGCAAGACGCCGCCCGCGCGGTGAAGGGCGCCTGAGCGACGCGCCCCGGTCCGTCGCGACCGGGGCGGCACGTCCCCTTACCTCGGGACGCCGGGCAGCGCGCAGAGCATCTCGAACAGGAAGTTCGCGGCGATCACCGCCGTGTTCCCCGAGGTGTCGTAGGGGGGCGACACCTCGACCAGGTCGCAGCCCACAAGGTTCAGCCCCGCGCAGCCGCGGATGATCTCCAGCCCCTGGATGGTCGTCAGGCCGCCGACCTCGACCGTGCCGGTGCCCGGCGCGAAGGCCGGGTCGAGGCTGTCGATGTCGAAGCTGAGATAGACCGGCGCATCCCCGATCCGGCTGCGGATCTCGGCCATCAGCGGCGTCATGGACCGGTGCCAACATTCCTCGGCCTGGATCACGGTCCAGCCCCGTTCGCGGCCCCAGTCGAAATCCTCGGGGCTGTAGCCGCTGCCGCGCAGGCCGATCTGGAACACCAGGTCGTCGCGCAGCAGCCCTTCCTCGTGGGCGCGGCGGAAGGGGCAGCCATGGGCGACCTTCTCTCCGAACATCATGTCGTTGGTGTCGGAATGGGCATCGACATGGATCAGCGCGACGGGGCCGTGGCGGTCGCGCATCGCCTGAAGGATGGGCCAGGTCAGCGTGTGATCCCCCCCAAGCGTCAGCGGCACGGTGCCGTGCGCAAGGATCTCGCCATAGGTGCGGGCGATGATTCCGACCGATTTCTTCAGATCGAAGATGTTGATCGGCACATCCCCGATATCCGCGACCTGCAGGTGATCGAAAGGCGCGGCGCGGGTGGCCATGTTGTAGGGGCGGATCATCCTGCTCTCGTCGCGGATCTGGCGGGGGCCCAGCCGCGTGCCCGGACGGTTCGAGGTGCCGATATCCATCGGGATCCCCACGAAGCAGGCATCCAGCCTCTCGGCCGTGGGCTGCGAGGGCAGACGCATCATCGTGGCAGGCCCGCCCGTGCGCACCATCTCGTTTCCGCCAAGGGGGCTGTTCAGTTTCGGCATCGGCGACATCCTTCCTTCGATCCTTCGGGGCGACTGTGATCTGTTTCCCAAGCCTGCGCCATGGTGATATCGAGGTCGCGTGATCGCACCAGACGGAAAGGCGGCCGACCGATGACCCTGAAGCACGCGGCGCTGGCCGATGCGACGCTGTCGCCCCTGTGGCTGGACGATCCGGCAGCTCCCGCCACCGAACCGCATCTGATCGGCAGGCGGCAGGCCGATCTGCTGATCGTGGGCGGCGGCTTTACCGGGCTGTGGGCCGCGATCATCGCCAAGCAGCGCGACCCGTCCCGCGAGGTCGTCGTGATCGAGGCGGGCAAGGTCGCGCATGGCGCCTCGGGGCGTCCGGGGGGGATCGTCTCGACCTCGGTGATGCACGGGCTGTCGAATGCCGAGCGGGTCTTTCCCGACGACATGGAGATGCTGGAACGGCTGGGCATCGAGAACCTGGATGCCTGGCGCGCCACCATCGAGGAATTCGGCATCGACGCCGACCTGGAATGGGGCGGAGAGATGACCGTCGCCGCCCGCCCCGAAGATATCGAGGGCCTGCGCCACGAACAGGACCTGCACCGCCGCCACGGCCATGACGCGGTCTGGCTGGACCGCGACCAGGTCCGGGCCGAGGTCGCGTCCCCCATGTTCCACGCGGGCATCTGGTCGCGCGACCGGACCGGCACGGTCCACCCCGCCAAGCTGGCATGGGGCCTGAAGGCCGCGGCGAAATCGCTTGGCGTCGCCATCCACGAACATACCCCGATGGAGCGGGTCGAGGATCTGGGCAGCAGCCTGCGGATCACCACCCATGACGGCAGCGTCACCGCGCCGCGCGTCCTGTTCGCGACCAATGCCTGGGCGGCGGGGCATCCGAAGATCCGCAGCTATGTCGTGACCATGCGCGACCGCGTGATCGCCACCGAGCCGCTGACCGAAGAACAGCTGTCGCGCATCGGCTGGCGCAACCGGCAGGGCATCTACGACACGCGGACGCAGCTGAACTACATGCGGCTGACGCGGGACAACCGCATCGTCTATGGCGGGCGGATCGGCTACTACTATGGCGATCGGACGGACCCGGCGGGCGACCGGCGGATCGAGGTCTATGACCGGCTGGCGGGCTATTTCCTGCAGACCTTCCCGCAGCTGGACGACCTGCGCTTCACCCATGCCTGGTCGGGGCCGATCGACATGACGACGCGGCTGGCCGTGCATTTCCAGCCCTATTACGGCGGCAAGGGCGTCTATGCCGGGGGCTATTCCGGGTTCGGGGTGACCGCGTCGCGCTTCGGGGCGCGGATGGCGCTGGAGATGCTGGACGATACCGGCGTGCCCGAACTGCAGCTGGGCCTGGCCCGCAGCCTGCCCCGCACCATCCCGCGCGAGCCGCTGCGCTGGCCCGGCGCCTCCATCACCATACGCGCCCTGGACGAGGTGGACAGCAAGGGCGGCTGGCGCAGGGCGTGGATCCGGCTGATCCACGCGATGGGCTTCCCGCTCTGACGGTCAGGGCCTGCGCGGTTCGACCAGGGGCACGGCATCGGGATGCAGCAGCCCCGCCGCGCGGATCACCTTGCGATCCTCGAAGCGGCGGCCGATCAGCGACACCCCGACCGGCAGGCCCCCCGCCGCGCGGTGCAGCGGCACGTTGACCACCGGCACCTGCATCAGCGTCCAGAGCGAGTTGAAGACCGGATCGCCCGCCCATGTCCCGACCGGGGCCACCCCCGGTGCCGACGGCGCAAGGATCAGGTCCATCCCGTCCTCGAACATCGAATCCAGCATCACGCGGCAGCGGTCCGCCTGCCCATAGGCCGCGCGGCTGGTCGCCGCATCGGGCCTGTCGCGCTGCATCTCGGCAAAGAACGGATCGACAGCGGGATCGACGCGCACCTCGTTCAGGAAGGCCGATGCCCCCTCGCGCGCAAGGATGACACGGTGGGCGTCGAGGATCCCCTCGAACTCCTGCGGCAGCGCCAGTTCGGTGACGATCGCGCCACGGTCGCGCAGCATCTCGCGCGCAAGGATCATGGCGTCGCGGGTCTCGGACATGGCGGCATCGGGGGTGGTGCCGAAGGTCATCCCGATGCGCAGCCCCTCCAGCGTCGTGGGCAGGGCGCAGGGGTCGAAGTCGAACAGGTCGGCCAGCATGTCCAGGTCGTCGGCCGAACGTGAATACAGCCCCACCGTGTCGCAGGTCGCCGAATACATCTTCGACCCCTCGCGCGTGATGGCGTTCCAGCTGGGCTTCATCCCGAACACCCCGCAGAACGAGGCCGGACGGATGGTCGAGCCGCCCGTCTGCGTGCCCAGTGCGATCGCGGCCAGCCCCGCGGCCACCGCCGCCGCCGACCCCGAGGACGACCCCCCGGGCGAGCGTCCGGGATCGTGCGGGTTCGCCGTGCCGGGACCGACCGACATCGCGGCGAATTGCGTTGTCCGCGCCTTGCCCGCGATCAGCGCGCCCGCCTGGCGCAGAACCTCGACCGCGGGGGCGTCGATGCCCGCGCCGCTGCCCTGGTGGCGGGCGGCATTGTGCCCCGTCGGCATGTCGCGCGTCAGCAGCACGTCCTTGACCGCCACGGTCACGCCCCGCAGCGGCCCCTGGGGCAGCACCGCCGCCGCGCGCAGCAGCGCATCGGGGTCCAGATGCGCATAGGCCGCGACGACCGGCTCGATCCGCGCGGCGCGGGCGATCAGCGCCTCGGCGACGGCCTGGGGTGCGACGCCCGATGCGACCGCGCGTTGCAGATCGCGCGCGGTGGCTGCACACAGGTCCAGTTTCATGTCCATTCTTCTTTCCTCAGGCAGGTTGCAGCGCGGCTTCTTCCAGCAGCACCGCGATGTCGGCGATGCGGTCCTCGGCATTCGGCGGGCCGATGACCTGGACCGAGATCGGCCCGCGATCCGTGCGCGCCACGGGAACCGAGATGGCGGGCAGGCCCAGGATCGACGCGGGCCGCGAGAAGCGCGTCACCTCCGAGATCATCCGCGCAAGCGAGCGGCCTTCCAACGATGCAAGCGCCGCGATCTGGGGCGGCACATCCGGCAGCATCGGCGTCACGATCACGTCCACCTTGGCGAAGATCGCCTGCATCCGGTCCTGCGCCACGGCCCTGATCTGCCTCGCCCGCAGGTAATCCTGCGCCGAGATCGCCGCCGCCTGTGCCAGCCGCGTGCGGACCTGCGGACCATAGCTGTCCTGCGCCTTGCGCAGCCGATCGGCATGGACGGTCCCGGCCTCGGCCATGGCGATGACATTGGCGGGTTCGTCCAGCGTCGCCAGCCACCCCAGGTCCAGGTCGCAGGGCCGATGGCCCGCATCCGACAGCATCGCGCGCACGATGCGCAGCTGGCGATCGGTCGCCTCGGCGATGCCGTCCGTCAGCGGCCCCGCATCGAAGCCGATGCGCAGGTCGCGGGCGTCGCCGCCCGTGGCCGAGACGGCACCGCCCGTCAGCACCGACAGGACGCGCCTTGCGCAATCGACGCTGGCGGCCAGCGGCCCCACGCAATCCTGCGTCCAGGACAGCGGCATCACCCCTGCCATCGACATCCGCCCCGGCGTCGGCTTGAAGCCGACGACCCCGTTGCAGGCGGCGGGAATGCGGATCGACCCGCCCGTGTCCGATCCAAGCGCCGCGGGCACGATGCCCATCGCGACCGCGACCCCCGACCCGGACGACGACCCGCCGATGATCGCCCCCGGCACGACCGGGTTCGGCGGCGCGGGATGGTGATGGTTCGCCCCCGTCGGCCCCATCGCGAATTCGGACATCTGCAGGCGGCCCAGATCCACGGCATGGGCGTCGTCGAGGCGGCTCAGAACCTCTGCCGTTCCCGCCGCGACATAGCTGGCCGAGGGATGCGCCCCGCGCCCCACGCGGCTGCCCGTGCGGTCGAACATGTCCTTGTGGGCCATCGGGATGCCCGCCAGAGGGCCGGTGGCGCGCCCCTCGGCGCGGGCGCGGTCGACCATCGCCGCCTGCGCCAGCGCGCGGTCGGCCTCGATGGTCGAAAACGGGCTGTCGGGGCCCGCCGCAAGGGCCAGCGCCTCGGAGGCGAGGGATTGGGCGGTCGCCTCGCCCGTGGCAAGGCGCGCCTGCATCCGGCGGATCGTCATTGGCGCCCCCCGCCCGCCATCGGGTCGCGTTCGTTCAGCCCCGTCGCCGCGTCGTCGTCGCGCAGCAGCGGGTGATAGATCACGCCGAACTCGATCCGGGTGCGCTGGTCCTGGAATATCGCCAGCTCTTCCGGGGTCGGGCTGCGGCCCAGATAGGTCTCGAGGGCATCCGTGGTGGTCATGGCGGTTCCTCCTTGGTGGTGGTTCTTCAGCCGAAATTCTGCGGCTGGCGCTTGCGGACAAGCTGGCTGAGCGAGACGGCGACGATCAGGGCCCCGCCGTAGAAAAGCGACTGCACGAAGGCATCTGCCCCCAGCATGGTCAGCCCGGTGATGCCGGTGATCAGGAAATAGACACCGACCAGCGTCCCCATCGGGTTGAAGCGCCCCGGATAGATCGCCGTCGCGCCAAGGAACGCCGCCGCGAAGGCGGGCAGCAGCAGCGACAGCCCCGAGGTCGGATCGGCAGACCCCGTCATCCCGGCATAGAGCACACCTGCCAGCGCGGCCATCGCCCCCGACAGCACGAAGGACGTGGCCCGCACCCGGTCGACCGAGACGCCGTTCAGGCGCGCGACCTCGCGCCCCCGACCGACGAACAGCAGCTTGCGGCCCGCGATGGTGTATTCCATCGCCCACCACATCACCGCTGCCAGCACCGGGCCATAGAAGAAGGCCAGCGGGATGCCGAACAGGCGCTGGATCACGACCAGCTCGACCAGCTGCATCGACACGCCCGCGATGGTGCGCGACTCCGACAGCCACAGCGTCATGCCGTTCAGGAACGTCCCCAGGCCCAGAGTCACGATCAGGCTGTGGATGCGGAAATACAGCACAAAGAACGCGTTGACCGCCCCCGCAAGCGCGCCGATCAGCAGCGCGGCCACGACGGACAGGCCGATGGGCCAGCCCCAGCCGACATTCGACACCGCCAGGAACATCGCCCCGAAGACCAGGATCGAGGCCGCCGACAGGTCGAAATCGCCCGAGGTCAGCGGCACCAGGATCGCCAGTGCCAGCACGACCAGCACCGCCTGCGATCCCAGCATCGAGGACAGCGTGCGCCATGTCAGGAACGTGTCGGGCAGCAGCATGCCGAAGACGGCGAACAGCGCGATCCATGCCAGCGGCAGGGCGTATCGCTCCAGTTCCTTCTTCCAGGCGATGGTGGGCAGGACGCGCGGGCGCGGGGTTTCGGTGATGCTCATGCGGTGGCCTCGGACAGCTTGGTGGCGTTCTGGGGGGCGGGATCGTGGAAGCAGGCGCGCGCGATGGCGTCGCGGGTCAGCTGGTCGCCCTGCAGGACCGCGCCGACCGTGCCGCGCCGCAGGACCAGCACGCGGTCGCAGATCTGGGCCAGCTGCTCGGCATCGGTCGAGGCGCAGAGGATCGCGGTGCCCGCGGCGACCGCGCGGTCCAGCGCCGCGAAGATCTGCTGGCGGGCGCCGTAATCGACGCCCTGCGTGGGCTCGTCCAGCAGCAGCAGGCGCGGGTCCTGCGCCAGCCACTTGCCGATCACGACCTTCTGCTGGTTGCCGCCCGACAGGGTGGACATGGCGACCTCGGGGCGGTCCGGGCGCACGTCATAGTCGCGGATCATCCCGCGCGCGGCATCGACCAGCCCCTGCCGGCGCAGCCCCGCCGGGGCGCGGTAGCGCGGCAATTGCAGGAAGGTGGCGTTCTCCTCGACGGTCAGGCCGCCGACGCAGCTTTGATGCGTGCGGTCGCCCGGTATCAGGCCCATGCCCGCGGCCATCGCCGCCCGGGGCGTGATCGCCGCCACGTCAAGCGCATGGTCCAGCGTCACCTGCCCCGCGCCCTGCATGGCGCCGAACAGCAGATAGGGGATCTCGGCAAAGCCCGACCCGATCAGGCCGGTGACGCCGACCACCTCGGACCGGCGGATGGTGGTGTCGAAATGCCTCAGCTGCCCGCCCGACAAACCCTCGATCCGGGCGGCGATCTCGGGACGCGGCTGCGCGGGGGCGCGGCGGAAGGGCGTGATGCTGCGCCCGACGATGCGGTCCAGGATCGCCTGCCGCGTCGTCTCCGCCGTCACCATCAGCGCGTCCAGTTCCCCGTCGCGCAGGATCGCCACGCGGTCGGTGATGGCCAGAACCTCGTCGATGTCATGAGTGACGATGATGACGCTGGCCCCCTTGGCGCGGATCTGGCGCAGCAGGGTGAACAGCTTGTCGACATCCTCGGCCGACAGGAAGGGCGTCGGCTCGTCCAGGACCAGGATCCCCTCGCCCGCGGCGCCCGCCTCGGACCGGCGCAGCTGGGCGACGGCGCGCAGGATCGCGACGAAGGCCCGCTCGACCGAGGACAGCTCGGACACCAGCGCCGAGGGGTCGATCGCAAGGCCGAACTCGTCGAACAGCGCGCGCATCTCGGCGCGTTCGCGACGCCAGCGGATGCCCGCGGGCCCGCGCCGGCGGTCGTCCCCGATCAGCATGTTGTCCGCCACGCTGAGCGAGGGCACCAGCGCCAGGTGCTGATGCACGAAGGCCACCCCCATGCGCCGGATGCGCGCGGCATCCAGCGGCAGCGGCAGCGTATCGCCCCACAGGGTGACGCCGCTGCCCTCCGAGGGAGAGTTGAAGCCCGCCAGCACCTTGATCAGCGTCGACTTGCCCGATCCGTTCTGGCCCAGCAGGCCCAGGATCTCGGCGCGGCGCAGGTTCAGGGACACGCCCTTCAGCACCTCGACCGGGCCGAAGCGCATGCGGATGTCGGTCAGGCGAAGGACCCCGCCGGGATCGTCCGCCTGACGGTCTGTCGCCTGACCCGCCATTCAGCCCTCGAGGCCCCAGAGCTTGCGGAACCCGGCCACGTGGCTGTCGCCATAGCCCGAGTCGAAATCGGCGGGCACGCCTGCCGTCTGGGCATTGTCCTTGTCGAAGATCAGCAGCGGGATGCCCAGGCTCTCGGGGACCTCCAGCCCGCACAGCACGCGCATCTGCGCATCGACCGCGGCATAGCCGGCCCAGCCCAGGCTCTCGCCGACATCCATCGACACCGTGCCCTCGCGCACCATGTCCAGGACGAAGGGCGTGCCGTTATAGGATGCCATCCCGACCCCGTCGGCCCCCGCGATCCGCAGGGCGGGCGTCACGAACTGGGTCATCGAATCGTAGATCGGCAGGATGTAGTTGATGCCCGGATCCGCCAGCAGCGCCGACTGCGTGCCCGACTGGATGCGCGTGGCCCATTCGTTCACCGGCACGTTCAGGTATTGCTGCTTGCAGTCGGGGCAATAGGACGAAAGGCTCTCGCGGATCTGTTCGACGAAGGGGATCGAGGGCAGCACGTCGTCCGATCCGATGATCAGCACGTTCGGCGCGCCTTCGGTCTCGACGAAGGCCCAGGCGGCCAGGATCTCGCCCGCGCGGCGGTAATCGACCTTGGCCGAGGCATCGACGAAGCCCGCCTGTTCCTGGCTTTCGTCATAGAGATGGGTCGTCGTGACGGCGAGGCCCGCCTGCTTAGCCTCTTGCAGTTGCGGGGCCAGCATCTCGGGGTTGAGGCCGCCCGCCAGATCGACCAGCGAATATTCCTGCGCGACGGCCTGGTTCACACCCTGGATCCAGCTGTCGGACGCGCCCTGGTTTTCCCAAGTGGTATAGGTGAAGCCCACATCCTCGGCCGCGCGCTGCATCGCCTTCTGCAGTTCGACGTTGAAGGGGATGGCCATGCTGACCGGGATCGAGAAGACCGACTTGTCGGCCATGCAGGCCGCGGCATCGAAAGGTTCGCCCAGGGGCGCGAATTCCGGAATGGCGCGGTGTTCCGCGATCACGGCCTTGGCCTCGGCCATCGCGTCGGCGCGCGCACCTTGCGCGGCAAGCAGCGTGGCGGTCGTCATCGTCAGGGCGGCAAGCGCTGGCGTCATGGTTCTCATCACAGTCCCTTCCGGCAATCGGTTGATCCGATAGTCCGGACTTGTTCAGAGATCACCAAGAGGGAATGCAGGTTGCGGAACGATCATATCAGAGATTTCAGCGATACGTGACACAGATTAGGCAGTCTGATCCGAAGTTGAACAGAATCAGGTCCGGACTTGTTCAGCATGCTGGCGGAAGGACATCGCCGCGCCCGCAAACCCGATGCACGAGAAACCCATGAAGCACAGGTCATAGGACCCAATCAGGTCATAGATCAGCGCGAAGGCGGAGGGGCCGATGATGACGCCGATGAAGGTATAGACCAGCAGCGCGCCGGTATTCGCCCCGACCTTGCCGCTTGGCGCGGTCCGTGCCGCCGCCGCCAGGAAGACCCCGTTCCAGCCCGTCGCGACCGCGCCCAGCACGACCAGCAGCACCGCCAGCGCCCAACCGGGCAACGCGCCCGCCCAGCCCAGCAGGAACATGCACAGCCCCGCGATCACCCCGATGATCCCGAGCGTACGGAAACCGCCCAGCCTGTCGGCGGCCAGCCCCCAGCTGATGCGACCCGCCGCCCCGGCCATCTGCAGGCAGGCCGCGACGATGCCCGCCGCGACCAGCGGCCAGCCATGTTCGACCATCATCACCACCGCGAAGGCCGTGACCATCAGCTGCAGTGCCGAATAGAGCCCGCCCAGAAGCGCCAGCGTCCGCATGCGGCGGTTGCGATACAGCTCGACCTGATCGCGGATGGCGCGGACGAAGGGATTGCCGCGCCACGCCGCCATGCGGATCGGCGGAAAGGTGAACTGCGACCAGGCCCAGACCATCAGGACCAGCGGCACGACCGCCGCCGCGACCAGCGCGTGCCGCCAGCCCGCGCCCGTCCCCGGCAGCGCGACCGCCAGCATCGGCAGCAGCGTCGATGCCAGCACCGCCCCGAAGGGCACCCCTGTCTGCTTGATCGAGAAGACCAGCGAATGCCGCCCCCCGCGCGCGGCGCGGTGCAGGATCTCGGACGAGGCCGGGTTGTTCAGCCCGTAGCAGATCCCGAACAGCGCGGATGCCAGCACCATCAGCACCGGCCGCCCCGTGGCCAGCAGCAGCAGGCCCGCCGCGAAGACGCCCAGCTCGGTCACGATCACGCGCTCGGCGTGGAAGGTCTCGACCACGCTGCCGGCGATTGCGGATGCGAAGACCCCCGCGAAATAGATCAGGCTGATCTGGTATCCGATCGCATGTGCCCCGATCCCGAGCGAGCCCGCAACCTCGGGGGCAAGCGATGTCAGGGCCAGCACGCTCATGGTCGCGGCGACCTGCACCAGCGTCATCATGGCCAGCGGGCCGATCCATTCCGGTCGGCCTGCTCGTTCGGGTCCGCTCGACACTGTATCCGTCATGAGTATTCTGTCCGTACCTTGTCCGGGCCGTTCGCCGGCTGCGATTTCCTCTTGGCTACATAAGTCCGGACAATCAAGCAACACGATTCACAGTCCGAAAGACCCTTCGCATGGCCCAAACCGCCGAAGCGCATAATGACAGCACGAACACGCCGCTCTATCTGCAGATCGCGCACAAGCTGGAGCGGCAGATCGTCAGCGGCGAACGCGCCGTCGGCAGCCTGCTGCCCCCCGAGGCGGAACTGGCCGCGCAGCTGGGCGTCAGCCGTCACACGATTCGCCAGGCCATCGCGCAGCTTCGCCAGCGCGGGATGCTGGCCGCCAAGAAGGGCGTCGGCACCAGCATCGAAAGCGCGCGCCCGCAATGGCGCGAGCGGTTCCGCGACAACAATCGCGGCGACCTGTTCGAATTCGCCAACGAGACCGAGATGTATATCCGCCTCAAGGAGCGCCGCGAGGTGCGCGGAAAGCTTGCGACCGAGATCGGCTGCCGCCCCGGAAAACCGCTGATCTACATGGAAGGTCCGAGGCATTTCATCAACGAACCCAATGCCTTTTGCTGGAACGAGGTCTATCTGGACCCCATCGCGGAACCCGTGATCCGCGACATGGATGTGCAGCGGTCGTCGCTGTTCCACCTGGTCGAGGCCCATACCGGCGAAAGGATCGTCGACATCCAGCAGGAAATCCGCGCCGTCACCATCGCGCCCCGCATCTGTGAACAGCTGAAGCAGCCCGAAGGCACGATCGGTCTCAGAATCACCCGCCGCTATCTCTCGTCCGGGGGGCGGCTGATGGAATACGCGATCCAGACCTCTCCGGCTGACAGTTTTGCCTATCGGACCCACATCCAGGCCACCTGATCATGCGGCCTGCCCCGCATTTGGGCATCGCCGAGGATTCTGAACAAGTCCGGACATGCTGAGAGGGATTTGCGCTGGACCGGCCCAGGAAGCCCCCTGCTAAGTTCGGACTTGTCAGAAATCCAACAGGGGGCCTTCACCATGGACATGGGCGTCTTCATCCCGATCGGGAACAACGGCTGGCTGATCTCCGAGGCCGCGCCGCAATACAAACCCAGCTTCGAGCTGAACAAGCAGATCGTCCAGAAGGCCGAGGGCTATGGCTTGGAATTCGCGCTGTCGATGATCAAGCTGCGCGGCTTCGGCGGCAAGACCGAGTTCTGGGACCACAATCTCGAAAGCTTCACGCTGATGGCCGGGCTGGCCGCGGTGACGACCAAGATCAAGCTGTTCGCATCCTCGGCGGTGCTGACGCTGCCGCCCGCCATCGCCGCGCGCATGGCCAGCACGGTGTCCTCGATCGCGCCGGGCCGCTTCGGGGTGAACATCGTGACCGGCTGGGCCGAGGCCGAGTACAGCCAGATGGGCATCTGGCCCGGCAACGAGTATTTCGGCTATCGCTATGATTACGCGGGCGAATATGTCGACATCATGAACCAGCTGTGGTCCGAGGGGTCCTGCGATCTCAAGGGTGAGCATTTCCAGATGACGGATTGCAAGCTTTCCCCGCCCCCCGAGGGCAAGGTCGAGATCGTGGCCGCCGGCCAGTCGCCCAAGGGCATGGAATTCGCCGCGCAATATGCCGATTACAACTTCATCATGGCGCAGGGCGTGAACACCCCCACGGCCGTCTCGCCCATCTGCGACCGCCTGGCCGAGGCCGCGAAGAAAAGCGGCCGCGATGTCGGCGCCTATTGCCTGTTCATGGTCATCGCCGACGAGACCGACGAGGCCGCGCAGGCGACCTGGCAGCGCTACAAGGACCATGTCGATGCCGATGCGCTGGCCTGGATGGCCGATCAGGGCAGCAAGGACGATGCCGCCGACGCAAGCGCCACCGCGAAGCACATCAACCTTCCCGAAGGTGCCGTGAACTTCAACATGGGCACGCTGGTCGGCTCCTATGCCAATGTCGCGCGGATGCTGGATGAGGCCTCGGAAATGGAAGGGGTGAAGGGCATCATGATGGTCTTCGACGACTTCCTCGAAGGGCTCGACAAGTTCGGGCAGCGCATCCAGCCGCTCATGACCTCTCGCAGCCCGGCCGAGGTCGCGGCCTGACATCCGGCGGGGGCCATGCGGTCCCCGCCCCCACTTGCGGAAAGGAACAGCGATGCTGGATCGCGACGACAACTATGCGGGCGTCTATGACCGGCAGGTCGGGTTCGGGCAACGGCCCGCCCTGCTGATGGTCGATTTCGCCCATGCCTATTACGATCCGGACTGCCCGCTGTTCGGCGGCGAGGGCTGTCGCACGGCCCTTGCCGCGGCGCTGCGCCTTCGGCAGGCCGCGAAGGCGGCGGGCGTCCCCGTGATCCTGACGCGTGTCGGATACCATCCGACCGGTGTCGATGGCGGCAGGTTCTTCGAGAAGGCCGCCCCCCTGACGGCCTTCCTGCCCGGTCGCCCGACCGCCGAATTCGCCGAAGGTTTGGTCCCGGACGCGGACGACATCGTGGTGACCAAGCAATACCCCTCGGCCTTCTTCGGCACATCGCTTGCGGCGATGCTGACCACCCTGGGCTGCGACAGCGTCCTGCTGACGGGGCTGACCACCTCGGGCTGCGTGCGCGCAAGCTGCGTGGACGCCATGAGCCACGGCTTCCGCACCATCGTGGTCGGCCCCGCCTGCGGCGACCGCCACGATGCCCCGCACGAGGCCAACCTGTTCGACATGAACGCGAAATATGCCGACGTGGTCGATCTGGCCCCCGCGCTGGCCCATCTGGAGGGTCTGCGCGCCACCGCATGACGGTGGCGCCCATCCCTCAGTCGAAGCGCGGCCAGGTCGTGATCGGGCCGCGCAATTCCTCGTAGGCGCGGGCAAGGCCCATCACCGTCAGGTCGCCGAAGCGCGGCGCGACGATCTGCAGCCCGATGGGCATGCCATTGGCCGCAAAGCCGCAATTGATCGAACAGGCCGGCTGTTCGCCCATGTTCCAGGGCACGGTGAAGCAGATATGCTCGAAGGGGCGGGCGGGGTCGTTGGTGGGCGAGGCCCAATCCGCCGGATAGCTGACATTGGGATTGACCGGAGAGATGATCGCATCGACCTGCCGGAACGCCTCGGCGGTGGCGCGGCGCATGGCGAAGGTCTGGTCGAACCCCTGCGCCACCCTGATCGGCGACGCGTCCGCCCCCGCCTCGGCCCATTCGCGGATATAGGGCAGGATGCGGGCGCGGGCCTCGGGGCGCAGCGCCTCCATCATGCCCCAGAAGCGCGCGCGCCATGCGATGTCCAGCCCGTCCAGCATCTCGCGAGTCAGGACGGGGGCGACGGGGACGATGGTGGCGCCCATCCCCTCGAAGGCGCGGGCGGCATCGGACAGGGCCGCGACCACCTCGGGTTCGGGATCGATGCCGCAGCCCGCATCCATCATCAGCCCGATCCGCATGCCGCGCGGATCGACGCGCGCGCCGTCCCAGTCCAGCACCTCGGGGGGAAGCGATGTCGCGTCGCGCCAGTCCGGGCGCGACAGAGTCGGCATCATCAGCGCCGCATCGTCCACGGTGGGCGTCATCGGCCCCGCGCAGCGCCCGGTATAGTAGGGGTCGATGGGGATCCGCCCGTGCGAGGGCTTGAACCCGAACAGCCCCGTCCAGCCCGCGGGCAGCCGCACCGATCCGCCGATATCCGTGCCGACATGCAGCGGACCGTATCCCGCCGCCCCGGCCGAGGCCGCCCCCGCCGAGGAACCGCCCGGGTTCTCGGTCAGCTTCCACGGGTTCAGCGACAGCTGGTGAAAGGTGGACAGGCCCGATGACAGCATCCCGTAATCGGGGCAGGTCGTCTTGGCGAAGATGACCGCGCCGTCCTCTCTCAGCCTGGCGGCGGTGGGCGCGTCCTCGGGGGCGGGGACAAGGTCGATGGCGGCGGTGCCCATGGGGACCGGCTCTCCCTTGGTGGCGATCAGTTCCTTGACGGTCACGGGCATCCCGTCCAGCCGTCCAAGGGGGCGGGACGCCATGTAGCGCGCCTCGGATGCGCGGGCATCGTCCAGCGCGCGTTCGGGCGCGAAGGCATAGAGCGCGCCGACCTTCGGCTCGCTCGCCTCGACACGGGCGATCAGGGCGGTCATGTATTCGACGGGCGAAAGGCTGCGGTCGGCGAATGCGGCAAGCACGCGCCGGGCGGTCAGGTCGAGGATATCGGACATCGGTCTTCTTTCGCCTTCGGGTTGGGATCAGACGGGCGCGCGGTTCCGGCGCCCGATCACGTTCAGCATCGGTTCGGCTGCAAGCAGCCTGCGGGTATAGTCCTGTCGCGGGTGGTCCAGCACCTGCCGCGCGGGGCCGGTCTCGACCAGGCGGCCGTCCTGCATGACGGCGACCTCGTCGCAGATCTCGTCCACGACGCCGATATTGTGGGTGATGAACAGCACGCTGATGCCGTGTTCGTCGCGCAGCCGCAGGATCAGCTCCAGGATCTGCTTCTGCACCGTCAGATCCAGCGCCGAGGTGGCCTCGTCCGCGACCAGCAGGCGCGGCTTCGTGATCAGCGCGCGGGCAATCGCGATGCGCTGGCGCTGACCGCCCGAGAATTCGTGCGGAAAGCGGTCGGCATCGGCGGCGGCAAGGCCCACATCCTCCAGAAGGCCCGCCACCAGGTCGCGCCGCGCGGCGCCCTTCGGGGCGTCGGGGTCAAGATGCAGCGGCTCGGCCACGATGCGGCCCACGGCGTGGCGCGGGTCCAGCGACCCGTAGGGGTCCTGGAACACCATCTGGAAATGCCGCCGCGCCTGCCGCAGCGCGCGCGGGGTCAGCGAGAACAGGTCCTGCCCGTCGATCACGACCCGCCCCGCGGTCGGGCGGTCCAGCGCCATGACCAGCTTGGCAAGGGTGGACTTGCCCGACCCGCTCTCGCCCACGACGCCGAGGATGCGGCCCTGTTCCAGCGACAGCGACACGTCGTCCAGCGCGCGCACATGGCTTTGCCCCAGCTGGAAGTCGCGCGACAGGTTCTCGACCCGCAGGATCTCAGCCATGGGGGGCCTCCAGCGATGCACGCACGCGGCGCGGCATGGCCGCGATCAGCTTGCGGGTGTAATCATGGGCGGGACGGCGCAGGACGGCCTCGGTCTCGCCCTCTTCAATGCGGTCGCCGCGATACATGACCAGCGTGCGGTCCGCGATCCGCGCGATCACCCCCAGGTCATGGGAAATCAACATCAGCGAGATCCCCAGCTCCGTCACCAGATCGTCGAGGATGTCCAGAACCTCGGCCTGCACCGTCACGTCCAGCGCGGTGGTGGGTTCGTCCGCGATCAGCAGGTCGGGCTTCAGCGCAAGGGCGATGGCGATGCCCACGCGCTGGCGCTGCCCGCCCGACATCTGGTGCGGAAAGCTGTCGATGCGTTCGGATGCGCGGGGGATGCGCACCATCTCCAGCAGGCGCAACGCCTCGGCGCGGGCATCGGCGCGGGACATGCCCTGCGTGATCCGCAGCCCTTCCGCGATCTGGTCGCCGACGCGCATGGCGGGGTTCAGCGCGGTCATCGGTTCCTGGAAGATCATCCCGATCCGCCGCCCCCTGATGCCGCACAGCTGGCGTTCGGACATGGTCAGCACGTCCTGCCCGTCCAGCAGCACCTGCCCGCTGGCCGTCGCGCTGCGGGGCAGCAGGCCCATCACCGCCAGCGACAGCACCGATTTGCCCGATCCGCTTTCGCCCACGATGCCAAGGGTCCGACCTTTCGGCAGATCCAGGTCGATGCCGTGCAGCACCTCGGTCGCGGGGCCGCGTTCGCGCGCGAAGGACACGCGCAGATCCCTGATCGACAGCATCATGACGCCTGCCTCCGCCTCGGGTCGGTCAGATCGCGCAGCCCGTCGCCCAGCAGGTTCAGCCCCAGCACGGCAATCGCGATGGCCAGCCCCGGTGCCAGCACCAGATGCGGCGCGGACGAGATGTAGGTCTGCGCATCGGCCAGCATCCGCCCCCAGCTGGGCGTCGGCGGCGCGACCCCCATGCCAAGGAAGGACAGCCCGGCCTCGGACAAAATGCCAAGCCCCGTCTGGATCGCCAGCTGCACGATGATCTGCGCCTGGATGTTGGGGATGACGTGCTGGACCGTGATCAGCGCCTGCCCCTTGCCCGCCATCCGCGCGGCCTGCACGAAGTCGCGCGCCCAGATCTGCATCGCCGCCGCCCGCGAGATGCGCGCGAAGACCGGCACCATGAAGACGCCGATGGCGGTGATCGAGGTCAGCGCCCCCGGCCCCATCAGCGCGCCCAGCAGGATCGCCGAGAGGATCGGCGGGAACGAGAACAGCACCCCGTTCGCGGCCATCAGCACCCGCTCGACCGTGCCGCCACGCGCGGCGGCGGTGACGCCCAGCAGCGTGCCCACCGCGCCGCCCAGGATCGTCGCCGTGAAGGCCACGCCAAGCGATGTCCATGCCCCCGCCATCACGATCGAGAAGACGTCCCGCCCGATCTGGTCGGCACCCAGCAGCCCGGCCTCGCCCGGGCCCTTCAGGCGGTTCAGCACGTTCATCGCGGTCGGGTCGGCGGGCGTCCACACCCGGCTGAGCAGCGCCGCGCCCAGCAGCAGCGCCGAGATCGCGCCGCCGATCACAAGGGAAACCGGAAGCCGCCTCATGTCCTACCCCTCAGCCGCGGGTCCAGCACGGAGTAAAGCGCATCGACCGCGAAATTCACCACCAGCACGATCAGCGTGAACAGCAGGACGACGTTCTGCACCACGATCAGGTCGCGCTGCGACAGCGCCTGATAGGCCAGCGTGCCGATGCCCGGCAGGGTGAAGACATTCTCGACCAGCACCGCGCCGGAAATGAGGAACGGGATCTGCAGGCCCAGCATCGTCACCACCGGCAGCAGCGCGTTCGGGACCGTGTGCCGCCACAGCGCACGGCTGCGCGACAGGCCCTTGGCGCGGGCGGTGCGGATGAAATCCTCGTTGGCGACCTCGATCACGGCGGCGCGGGTCACGCGGGTCAGGACGGCGGCCTGCGGGATCGCGAGCGCGATGGCCGGCAGCACAAGCGCACCGATGGCAGGACCGGCGCCCGCGCCCCAGCCCGGAAAGCCCCCGGTCGTGAACCATCCCAGCCCAAGTGCCACACCCAGGATCAGCAGCAGGCCGATCCAGAAGTTCGGCACCGCGATCCCCACCTGCGAGAAGACCGAGGCCAGCGTGTCGACCGGCCCGTTCGGGCGGTTCGCGGCCCAGACGCCAAGCGGCAGCGCGATCGCCACCGACAGGACCACGGCCATCGCCGTCAGCGGCAGCGTCACCAGCAGCCGGTCCAAGATCAGCCCCGCGACGGGCGTGTCATAGGTATAGGACACGCCCATGTCGCCCCGCACCAACCCGCCCAGCCAGGAAAGATAGCGCAGCGCAAGCGGCCTGTTCAGGCCCAGCTCGGCCCGCAGGGCCGCGACGGTGTCGGGGGCGGCGCTGGTCCCCAGCATGATCGAGGCCGGATCGCCCGGCGCGGCCTCGATCAGCAGGAAGATCACCAGCGAGGCGATCAGAAGGACGGCAAGCAGGCCGCCGATCCGCCGCGCGGATCGTGTCAGGGCAGGCATCATCGGTTCCCGTATCGCTCAGCGGTCGGTCCAGCGGACATCCGTCATGTCGTTCGAGGGAACGGGACCGTTCTCCCACACGCCCTCCAGCCCGGCATCCCAGACCGCCAGGCGCGGCTCGGAATACAGGAACAGCGCGGGCAGGTCGCGCGCCACGATGCGCTGTGCCCGGGCATAGCCCTCGGCGCGGTCCTCGGGGGTGGATGCGGTCGCGATGGCCGACATCGTCTCGCGGAACTCGGGGTTGTCATAGTTGAAGTAGTAGGGATCGCGGGCATAGATGTTGATGTCCAGCGGTTCGGCATGGCCGATGATGGTCATGTCGTAATTCGTGTCCTGGAACACGTCCTGGATCCATGCCGCCGGAAAATCCGAGCTTTCGATATTCGCCGTCACCCTGATCTGGGCGAAGAACGCCTGCATGATCTCGGCCGAGCGTTGGGCATAGGCGCGGTTCGGCACCTTGAAGGTGAATTCGAACCCGTCGGGATGGCCCGCCTCGGCCAGCAGCGCCTTGGCGGCCTCGGGGTCGAAGCCGTATTCGCCGGTCATGTCCACGTAGAAGGGCGAGCCGGGCGCGAAATGCGACCCGATGGGCGTGCCGTGGCCGGATTTCACAGCCTCGATCAGCACGTCGCGGTCGATGGCATGCATCAGGGCCTGCCGCACGCGGATGTCGTCGAAGGGCGGGCGGTCGGCGTTCATGCCCGCGACGACCTCCATCTCTCCGGTGCCCTCGTGGGTGGCGAAGGCCGCGTCGCTTGCGAACTGGTCGTACAGCTCGGGCGCCGAGAACTCGGCCACGACCTGCACCTGCCCCGATTTCAGTGCGGCGACCTGCGCCTGCGGATCCGAGATGAAGCGCGCCACGATGCGGTCCAGCGCCGGCTTCTCGCCCCAGTATCCGTCCCATGCGGACATGATCGCGCGGTCGCCCTTGCGCCATTCGTCCAGCTTGAAGGGACCGGTGCCGACCGGCGCGGTGCCGTTGGTATCGGCCGATGACGGCTCGACCATCACGGCGGCGGGAAAGCCCAGCCAGTAGATCAGGTCCGAGGAGGGCGCCGACAGCGTCAGCACCAGCGTCGAGGGATCGGGCGCCTCGACCCCTTCGATCGCGGCGTAAAGCGCCTTCTGGCCGTTCGTCGACTCCTCGGCCAGGATGCGTTCCAGCGTGAATTTCGCGGTCGCGCTGTCGAAGGGCACGCCGTTCTGGAAGGCGACCCCCTCGCGCAGCGTGAAGCTGTAGGTCAGGCCGTCATCCGAGACCTGCCATTCGGTCGCAAGCTGCGGCTGGACCTGGCCGTCGCGGTCGATGGCGACCAGCCCCTCGAAGACGTTCTGCCAGGTCACCTGCCCCGCCGCCACGGGCGAGCTGACCGTGGGGTCCAGGCCCGCCGGTTCGACCGACTGCACGAAGCTCACCTCGTTCGCGGCAAGGGCCGCGACGGGGGCGGCGGCGATCAGCGCGGCGGCGGATGCCGTCATGGCAAGGGCGCGAAGGGGCATGTTCATGGCGGATCCCTGTCCTTGGATTGCTTGGCTGCGACGCGGGGCGGCGCAGCGGGTGATGCGTTCATGTGCACATCTTATGCGCTGATAAGATGGCAGTTCCAGTGACTTGAAAAGCGAAAGATGCGTGGCACCGTGCAACGCAAATCGTTGCAGCGGGGATGGCGCGTGGATCGGCAGACAATCGAACTGTTCCAGGAACTGGCACGGACCGGGTCCATCCGGCAGACCGCCGACACGGTGGGCATGTCGCCCACCGCCGTGACCCGGCAGCTGGACAAGCTGGAACGCACCTTCGGATCGCCGCTGGTCGAACGCACCCCGCGCGGCGTCCGCCTGACCGCCGCGGGCGAGCTGCTGGCTGCCAGAAGCCGCGACATCGGGCGCGAGCTGGCCCTGACGCGGCAGATGATCGACGATCTCAAGGGGCTGCGGCGGGGCCATGTCTCGATCCATGTGAACGGTGCGGCGATCAGCTCGATCCTGGGGCCCGCGCTGTCGGAATTCGCCGCGCTGCATCCCGGCATCTCGGTCGAGGTGACGGTCACCTCGGCCCAGGGGGCGCTGGACGCGGCGGCGACCGGGCGGACCGACCTGATCGTGACCATGTTCGCGCCGCCCGACACGCGCATCGTCATCCGCCACCGGCGGCCCGTCATGCATGAACCGATCATGGCGCCCGACCACCCGCTTGCGGCATCGCAGGTCGTCACCCTGCCCCAGATCGCGGGCGCGCGCCTTGCCCTGCCCGATCGCGGCTTCGGCGTGCGACGGGCCTTCGACCAGCGGATGCGGGCGCAGGGGCTGGACGGGTTCGAGGCCGCCTTCACCACCTCGTCGATGGAACTGCAGAAGGAGCTGGCGCGGCGCGGATCGGCGGTGCTGATCCTGCCCCGCATGGCCGTCGCCCGAGAGATCGCGGATGGCAGCCTTGTCGCGCGCCCCTTCGAGCCGCGCGCCCGGATCGAGACCCTGCTGGAGCTGGGCCATTCCATCGCCCACCACCAGAGCCTGGCGGCACGGCGGCTGCTGGACTTCCTCGAAACCTTCTTGCAGCGGCCCGCGGCCTGACCGCCGCGTTGCCGTGCGGGGCGATTGGCGCTAATCACGAAGGGACCGCGCCCGCAGCAGAAGGCATCGCCCCAAGGTGAACACCCGCTTCCTGGAAACCTTCGTCACCGTCGCGGGGCTCGGCAGCTTTCGCGCGGCGGCGGAACGGCTGAACATCAGCCAGGCGACCGTCTCCAGCCGCATCTCGGCGCTGGAGAACGAGCTGGGCGTGAACCTGTTCGACCGCGAATTCCACGCCAGCCGCATCACCGTCGCGGGAACGCTGATCCTGGACAAGGCCAAGGAGATGCTGGCGACCGAGAACCGCCTGCGCGCCACGCTGTCCGATCCGTCCCAGGCCGCGGGGCGCGTGCGGGTGGGTCTCGTCACCTCGGTCGTGCATACATGGCTGTGCGACCTGATCGAGGAGGTCGCCCGCGTCTATCCCCGGCTGGAGATCGAGCTGACGGTCGAGGCCACCCCCGGCCTGTCGGCGGCCTTCGATCGCGGCGGGCTGGACCTGCTGCTGACCACCGACGAGTTGCAGGACGAACAGACCGCCTGCACGGCGCTTGCGCCCCTTGCGATGGGGTGGTTCGGCCCCGTCGGCATGCGCGACGAGGTGCTGGGCCTTGCCGATATCGTCACCGGCCCGCTGATCACCTTCACCCGCAATTCCAGGCCTCATGCCAATGTCGTGGCGCTGTTCGACGAACAGGGGCTGCGCCCGTCGATGGTGCATTGCGTGACCTCGATCTCGGCCATCGCGCGGCTGACGGAACGGGGCCTGGGCGTGGCGACGCTGCCGCGCGGCTGCGACCTTGCGGGACCGGACCTGGTCGAGCTGGCGGTCGATGCCGCGCTGCCCGACCTGCCGCTGTTCTGCGTCTGGCGGCGCAATTCCGATGCCGCCATCCACCGCGCCATCGCCGATCTTGCCCGCCTTTGCGCCGAGGCCCACCGCGCGGCCCTGCCCGCCGCCCCGCGCCTGATTGCAGGGTGACAAAGGGGTGATCGGAAAACCCGATCACCCCCTGACGGAAAATCCCGTTTGCCCGATCGGCCTTTTCGCCGCAGCCTTCCCCAAATCCCAACCGACGGCGCGGGCACCCGCCCGCACGTCCAGCAGTCAGGATGCAGGCATGAGCAGGATCCGTTCCACCGAAGAAGCGCAGTTGTTCGTCTGGAGCGACGTCGACCCCGACCACGAGGCCGATTTCAACCTGTGGTACGACCGCGAGCACATGGAAGAGCGCGTGCGTATCGAGGGCTTCACCGGCGCTCGCCGCTATCGCGCGGTGTCGGGATCGGCGCGGCGCTACCTCGCGCTCTATCGCGCCAGCGCGCTGAGCGATTTCACCTCGGCGGCCTACAAGCAGGCGTTCCAGCACCAGACGCAGTGGTCGGTCACGAACTTCACCCGCATGTCGAACACCCGCCGCCGCGTGATGAATGTCGCGCTGGAAGGCGGCTTCGGCTGGGGATCGGCCGTCGCGATGGTCGAACTGGCCCCCGGCGCGGTCGACGAGGACGCGATCCGCGACCAGATGGAGGCGCTGATGGCCGTCGAGGGCGTGCTGCGCGTCCACTACATGGTCCCCGATCAGGCGCTCTCGACGCCGCTGCCCTCGGAACAGACCGAAGGCCGCGTCCTTGCGCCCTGCCTGGTCGTCGATGTCACCACCGAACCCGTGGCCGAGGCGACGCTGCGCCAGATGACCGAGCGCTTCGAGGGCAGCGTCCGCGAGGCCCAGACCTTCACCCTGCTGTGGTCGCTGGACGAACACGACCTGCCGCCGCAAGCCGACTGAACGCGAATTGCCGGCACGGGGGCAGAGATCCCCGGCCGGCCCCAACACACCAACCAACCGGGAGATCACGACATGAAACGCATCCTTCTTGGCACCGCCATCGCGGCCCTTGCGACCACCGCCGCCCAGGCCGAAACCTGGCAGATGTCGGCGGACGCGCCGGACGGCAACTATCTGACCCAGAACATCCGCGCCTTCGCCGATGACGTCGCGCGCCTGACCGAAGGCGAGCTGGAGATCGAGGTCGTCTCGAACTCGGTCCTGCTGAAGCGTCCGGAACTGAAGCGCGGCGTGCAGCGCGGCATCGTGCCCATCGGCGAGGTGCTGATCTCAGCCCTTGGCAACGAGGACGCGGCCTATTCGGCGGATGCCGTGCCGCTGCTGGCCACCACCTTCGACGAGGCGAAGGCCCTGTGGGACGCATCGCGCCCGATCTACGAGGAAAAGCTGGCCGAGGAAGGGCTTGTCCTGCTTTACGCCGCGCCCTGGCCGCCGCAGGGGATCTACATGAACAGCGAGGTCACCGACGCCTCGTCCTTCGACGGCGTGAAGTTCCGCGCCTACAACCCCTCGACCGCGCGGCTGGCCGAGCTGCTGGGCGCCGTGCCCGCGACCATCGCCACGGCCGAGATCTCGCAGGCCTTCTCGACCGGGGTCATCAACGGGATGATCACCTCGCCCTCGACCGGGGTGGACAGCCAGGCGTGGGATTTCGTCTCGCATTACTATGACGTGCAGGCCTTCATTCCGAAGAACATGGTGATCGTGAACCAGCGGTCCTTCGACGGGCTGGACGAGGGCGTGCAGGGCGCCCTGCGCGAGGCCGCCGAGCTGGCCGAGACCCGCGGCTGGGAGATGGCCGAGACCGCGACCACCGAGGCTACGCAGACCATGGCCGACAACGGCATGCAGGTCCTGCCCACCCCCGAAGGGCTGGCGACCGATTTCGAGGCCATCGCCGAGACCATGCGCGCCGAGTGGCTGGAACAGGCGGGCGAGGACGGCCAGACCATCGTCGACGGCCTGAACTGAGGCCCCGCACCCGCGATCCCGCCCACGGGGTCGCGGGCATCCTGCCACGGGCGCTGCCCGTCCACGAACCAAGGAGCGTCGCGATGGTCCTGACACGACATCTGTTCACCTTCTGCGGGGCCCTGGCCGCGCTTTCGCTTGTGGGGATCGCCGTGCTGATCCTTGCCCAGATCGTCCTGCGCATGATGGGCAGCCAGATCCCCTCGGCCGACGATTTCGCGGCATGGGGGCTGTCGGCCTCGATCTTCCTGGCGCTGCCGACCGCGCTGACGCATGGCGACCATATCCGCGTGACCTCGCTGCGCCAGCTGCTGCCTGCGGGCATCGGGCATGCGGCGGATATCCTCGCGGCGGGCTTTGCCACGCTGATGATGGCCTGGGTCGCATGGGCGATCTTCGGCTATGTCCACGAAAGCTGGGCCTATGACGATGTCAGCCAGGGAATCGTCGCGGTGCCGCTGTGGATCCCGCAATCGGCCATGGCCTTCGGCGCGATCCTGTTCGCGGTGGCCTTTGCCGAACGCACGCTGCGCCTGATCCTGGGCCTGCCGGTCGAACGCGACGATGTCGCCGAACAAGCACGGGGCGAGTGACATGGAAATCCTTTCGCAATCTGCCGTCCTTGTCGTGACGCTGCTGGTCCTTCTGGGCCTTGGCGTCTGGGTGGGCGTGGCGCTTCTGGCATCCGCCGTGGTGATCTTCCTGCTGTTCACCTCCAGCCCGGTCGATGCGGTGCTGGGCACCACCATGTGGGCCCATTCCGCCAGCTGGACCCTGACCGCGCTGCCGCTGTTCATCTGGATGGGCGAGATCCTGTACCGCACCCGCCTGGCCGAGGATCTGTTTTCCGGCCTTGCCCCTTGGGTCGGGCGTCTGCCCGGTGGGCTGGCGCATGTGAACGTGGTGGGCTGCGGCATCTTTGCCGCCGTGTCGGGATCGTCGGCGGCCACCACGGCGACCGTCGGCCGCATTTCCCTGCCGGAACTGAAATCGCGCGGCTATGACGACCGGCTGGCCATCGGGTCGCTGGCAGGGTCCGGCACGCTTGGCCTGCTGATCCCGCCTTCGGTCGTGATGATCGTCTATGGCGTCGCGGCGCAGGTCTCGATCAACCGGCTGTTCATCGCGGGCGTGGTGCCGGGGCTGATGCTGATGGCGCTGTTCTCGGGCTATATCGCGATCTGGTCGCGGATGAACCGCGATGCCATGCCCGCCCCCGAAACCAGCATCGGCTGGGCCGAGCGCCTGTACCGCCTGCGCCTGCTGCTGCCGGTGGTGGGGCTGATCGTGGGCGTCATCGGCTCGATCTATGCCGGTTTCGCCACCGCGACCGAGGCTGCGGCCATCGGCGTGGCCGGTGCCCTGCTGATCGCCGCGCTCGGGCGGTCGCTCACGCGCGACAGCTTCGTCGCCGCGCTGTTCGGCGCGACGCGGACATCCGCGATGATCGGCCTGATCCTTCTGGGCGCGGCCTTCCTGACATCGGCCATGAGCTTCTCGGGCCTGCCCGCCGATCTGGCCGAAGTGATCTCGAACAGCGGGCTGGGCAAGGCGGGGCTGATCGCGGTGCTGACGGTGTTCTTCGTGCTGCTGGGCTGCTTCCTCGACGGGATCTCGATCGTGGTGCTGACGACCTCGGTGGTGATGCCCGCCATCGCGGCGGTGGGGATCGACCCGGTCTGGTTCGGCATCTACCTGATCATCGTGGTCGAGATGGCGCAGATCACGCCCCCCCTTGGCTTCAACCTGTTCGTGATCCAGAACCTGACCGGGCGCGGCATCTTCGAGATCACGCGCATGATCGTGCCCTATTTCCTGATCCTCGTGCTGGCGGTGATATTGCTGACGGCATTCCCCGGCATCGCCACCTGGCTTGTCCAACAAACGATCTGAGAGCTTCGATGACCAACGACCTGCTTGCCGCCGCCCGCGCCCGCGCCTCTGCCCCCGACTTCACGCGCGTGTTCGACGATCCGGTGGAAACCGAAGGCCCGCTGAGCGGCCTGACCGTCGCGGTCAAGGACCTGTTCGACGTGCGCGGATACCCGACCGGCGCGGGCACCGCCCCCGATCCCGCGCGCGCGCCTGCGCAGGACGACGCGGTCGCCGTGGCGCGGCTGCGGGCGGCGGGGGCGGGGCTGATCGGCCACGCCAACATGACCGAATACGCCTATAGCGGGCTGGGCCTGAACCCCCATCACGGCACGCCGCTGACCCCGTTGATCGAGGGCGCGATCGCGGGCGGCTCGACCTCGGGCGGGGCGTCGGCGGTAGCGCGCGGCGTGGCCGATATCGCGCTTGGGACCGACACGGGCGGATCGGCGCGCATTCCGGCGGCCTTCTGCGGGCTTTACGGGTTCAAGCCGACGGCGGACAGCATCTCGCGCGAGGGTGCCGTTCCGCTGTCGCATTCGCTGGACAGCGTGGGGGTGATGACCCGCGATCCGGCCCTGCTGCGCCCGGTGCTGAACGTGCTGCGCGACCGCCCGCTGGCGGCAGCCGACATCCCCGGCACCGTGATCGTGCCGCAGAATTTCGGGCTGGACGGCGTGGATCCGCAGATCACCCAGGCCTTCGAGGCCGCGCTGGAGGTCCTGGCCCAGGGCGGCATCACCATCCGCCGCCTGTCGATGCGCTTCTTCGACGATTACCGCGCCCTGCCCGTCTGGCAGTTCAGCGCGGTCGAATCCCGCTGCCATCACGGCGCGGCCTTCGAGGGTCACCGCGACCGGCTGGACCCGCGCGTCGCCTCGCGCATGGCCCGCGCGGACGAGACCGATGCCCCGGGCTATGCCCGCACGCTGATCGCGCGCCAGGCGCTGGCGGACGAGGCCGCGCGCATCTTCGCGGATGCGCCCATCGTGCTGCCGACCGTCGCGACCCTGCCGCCGCAGCTGGCCGACCTGGCGGGCGACGCGACCTATGACCGCGTGAACCTGCTGGCGCTGCGCAATACCAGTCTTGGGAACGTGATCGACGGCTGCTCGGTCAGCTTGCCGCTGACGGACCTGCCGGGCGCGGGGTTGATGATCACCGCCCCGCGCGGCCATGACGCCACGGTCCTCGGCATGGCTGAGGTGCTAGCCGACCAGCTGTGACGACGCGCCCCGCGATCCATGTGGCCCTGGGCGAGCGGCGATATGTCGTTCGCCACCTGGCCCATGACGCGCTGACGGGGATCAGCGACATCGCGGTGGATGGCGACCGGATCGTCGCGCTGCGCCGTCGCGTGCCCGAACTGCAGGTTATGGACCCGCGCGGATCGCTGCGGGACGAAGGCCACGACCTGCCGCAGATGGCCTGCGGTCACGGGTTGCGCCGCATCGCGCCGGGGCTGTTCGCGGCGGTGGACATGGACGGGCACAAGCTGCTGTTCCTCGATGCCGCGCTGAGCGAGATCGGGCGCATCCACTGCAACGAGCGGCCGGGCCTGGGCCGGCCCTTCAACCACCCCACCGATTGCGCGCGCGGGCCGGACGGGCGGTTCTATGTCACCGACGGCTATGGCAACAGCGCGGTCCATGTCTTCGCGCCCGATTTCCGCCACCTGCGCAGCTTCGGCACGCCGGGCCGGGGGGCGGGGCAGTTCTCGACCCCGCACAGCGTCGTGGTGGACGGCCAGGGCCGCGTCTGCATCGCCGACCGCGAAAACGACCGCATCCAGCGCTTCGATGCGGACGGCGAATTCATCGACATGATCGAGGGGCTGCATCGGCCCATGGCGCTGGCGCTGCTGGCGGACGGCACGCTGCTGGCCACGGACCAGACGCCGCGCCTGTCGGCCTTCGACCCCGATGGCCGCCTGACGGGGCGCTGCCGCACCTTCGCGACCTATGCCCACGGGATGGATGTCTGCGCCGACGGCACCATCGTCCTGGCCGAGATGGCGCCAGATCGCGTGACCTTTCTGAAACCGGTCGCCGAGTGAACTTGCAATCTGCGGATGCTTTGGTATACGACGGCATACCTCTAGCTTTCCCGGCAATGCCCGCAGGCCTTGCGAACGGGACAAGTGCCACTTGAAACGCATGACCTGGGCATCGCCATGAGCTTGTATACCGACTATCTGGACGAAATCGAAACCCGCAAGGCGCAGGGGCTGGGCCCCAAGCCGGTGGACGGCGCCGATCTTGCGCGCGAGATCATCGCCCAGATCAAGGATCGCGAAAACGAGCATCGTGCGGCATCGCTGAACTTCTTCATCTACAACACCCTGCCCGGCACGACCAGCGCCGCGCGCGAGAAGGCGTTCTTCCTCAAGGAGATCATCCTGGGCGAGGTCGAGGTCCCCGAGATCACCCCCGCCTTCGCATTCGAGCTGCTGTCGCACATGAAGGGCGGCCCCTCGGTCGAGGTGCTGCTGGACCTGGCACTGGGTGACGACCAGGCGATCGCCAAGGACGCGGCCGAGGTGCTGAAGACGCAGGTCTTCCTCTACGAGGCCGATACCGACCGCCTGGCCGCAGCCTTCAAGGCCGGCAACGAGATCGCGAAGGACATCCTCGTCAGCTATTCCGACGCCGAGTTCTTCACCAAGCTTCCCGAGATCGACGAGGAGATCAAGGTCGTCACCTATATCGCCGCCGAAGGCGACATCTCGACCGACCTTCTGTCGCCGGGCAACCAGGCGCATTCGCGTTCGGACCGCGAGCTGCACGGCAAGTGCATGATCTCGGAACAGGCGCAGAAGGAAATCGAGGCGCTGAAGCTGCAGCACCCCAACAAGCGCGTCATGCTGATCGCCGAGAAGGGCACGATGGGCGTCGGCTCGTCGCGCATGTCGGGCGTGAACAACGTCGCGCTGTGGACCGGCAAGAAGGCCAGCCCCTACGTCCCCTACGTGAACTTCGCCCCGATCGTGGCGGGCACGAACGGCATCTCGCCCATCTTCCTGACGACCGTGGGCGTGACCGGTGGCATCGGCATCGACCTGAAGAACTGGGTCCGCAAGACCGGCCCGGACGGCAAGGCGATCCTGAACAATGACGGCAACCCCATCCTCGAGCAGAAATACTCGGTCGAGACGGGCACCGTGCTGACGATCAACACGAAGAAGCACAAGCTCTACAACGAGGATGGCAGCGAAGAGCTGACCGACCTCGCGGCCTCGTTCTCGCCGCAGAAGGTCGAGTTCATGAAGGCCGGCAGCTCCTATGCCATCGTCTTCGGCAAGCAGCTGCAGACCTTCGCCTGCGAGACCCTGGGCGTGCCGCTGAAATCGGCCTTCGCCCCGTCGAAGGAAGTGTCGATCGAAGGTCAGGGCCTGACCGCGGTGGAAAAGATCTTCAACGCCAATGCCGTCGGCACCACGCCGGGCAAGGTGCTGCATGCCGGTTCGGACGTGCGCGTGCAGGTGAACATCGTCGGCTCGCAGGACACTACCGGCCTGATGACCGCGCAGGAGCTTGAGGCGATGGCCGCGACCGTCATCTCGCCCAAGGTCGATGGCGCGTACCAGTCGGGCTGCCACACCGCGTCGGTCTGGGACATGAAGGCGCAGGCCAACACGCCCCGCCTGATGAAGTTCATGCATGATTTCGGCCTGATCACCGCGCGCGATCCCAAGGGCGTCTATCACTCGATGACGGACGTGATCCACAAGGTGCTGAACGACATCACCGTGTCGGACTGGGACATCATCATCGGCGGCGACAGCCATACCCGCATGTCCAAGGGCGTCGCCTTCGGCGCGGATTCGGGCACCGTCGCGCTGGCGCTGGCCACGGGCGAGGCGACCATGCCGATCCCGGAATCGGTCAAGGTCACCTTCAAGGGCAAGATGGCCGACCACATGGACTTCCGCGACGTTGTCCACGCGACCCAGGCGCAGATGCTGGACCAGTTCGGCGACAACGTCTTCCAGGGCCGCATCATCGAGGTCCATATCGGGACGCTGCTGGCCGACCAGGCCTTCACCTTCACCGACTGGACCGCCGAGATGAAGGCCAAGGCCTCGATCTGCATCTCCGAGGACGAGACCCTGATCGAGTCGCTGGAGATCGCCAAGAGCCGCATCCAGATCATGATCGACAAGGGCATGGACAACGATGCCGGCGTCCTGGCGGGCCTCGTGGCGCGCGCCGACGCGCGCATCGCGCAGATCCGCTCGGGCGAGAAGCCCGCGCTGAAGCCCGACGAGAACGCGAAGTACTTCGCCGAGGTGGTCGTCGATCTGGACGCCATCAACGAACCGATGATCGCCGATCCGGATGTCGCGAACTCGGACGTGTCCAAGCGCTATACCCACGACACCATCCGTCCGATCTCGTATTACGGGGCGGAAAAGAAGGTGGACCTGGGCTTCGTCGGCTCGTGCATGGTCCACAAGGGCGACGTCAAGATCGTGGCGCAGATGCTGCGCAACCTTGAAAAGGCGCAGGGTCAGGTCTCGTTCAAGGCGCCGCTGGTCGTCGCCGCACCGACCTACAACATCATCGACGAGCTGAAGGCCGAAGGCGATTGGGAAGTGCTGCAGAAATACTCGGGCTTCGAGTTCGACGACAGCGCCCCCAAGCAGACCGCGCGGACCGAGTACGAGAACATCCTGTATCTCGAGCGTCCGGGCTGCAACCTGTGCATGGGCAACCAGGAAAAGGCCGGCAAGGGCGACACCGTGCTGGCGACCTCGACCCGCCTGTTCAAGGGCCGCGTGGTCGAGGATGCCGGCGAGAAGCTGGGTGAATCGCTGCTGGCATCGACCCCGGTCGTCGTCCTCTCCGCGATCCTGGGCCGCACGCCCAATATCGAGGAATACAAGACCGCCGTCGAAGGGATCGACCTGACCAAGTTCGCCCCCCCGAAGGCGACCCCGCTGGACACGCTGTCGGTTCATTACTGATCCGACCCATCCGACAAGAAGGCCCCGGCATCGCGCGATGCCGGGGCCTTTTCGTTGCGCGCGGCGGGCGCGCAATCTTTATGCAATCGTCCGTTTCAACCGCGCGTCCACGCTGTCATGAATGGTCCGGGGCGCATCCCCCGCATTCATCACGGCATTTCACGAGCATCCATGAGTTTCCGCTTCATCCACAGCTCCGACCTGCATCTGGGCAGGAAGTTCGCCAGCATCCCCCAGCCCGCCGACGGCAATATCCGGGGCCGCCTGATGGAGGCCCGCCACGGCGCCATCGCAGCCCTTGCCCGCGCGGCGCGGGATCACGGGGCCGCGCATGTCCTGCTGGCGGGCGACAGCTTCGACACGCCCACCCCCTCGCCCGCGATCGTGCGGCAGGCCGTCGCTGCGATGGCCGAGGCTGCGGACCTGACCTGGTGGCTGCTGCCCGGAAACCACGACAACCTGCGCGACGCCGAACCCTTGTGGGACACGGTCCGGCAGGCGGGGCATTCCAACATCGCCGTGCTGGACGCCGATCGCCCCGTCGCGATCCGCCCGGGCGTCACGCTGCTGCCCTGCCCCGTCCGCTTCCGCGCCGGTGCCTCGGACCCGACCGAGGCGATGCAGCAGATGGAGGTCCCCGCGGGCGACATCCGCATCGGGCTGGCCCATGGCGGCGTGACCGATTTCACCGACAGCGGCGGGGCCATCGCCCCCGATCGCGACGCGCGCGCGCGGCTCGACTATCTTGCGCTTGGCGACTGGCATGGGCGGATGCGCGTGTCCGACCGCGTGCATTACTGCGGCTCGCCCGAACAGGACCGGTTCAAGCACGGCACGCCCGGCCTCTGCCTGGCCGTCACCATCGACGCCCCCGGCGCCGCGCCGCAGGTGACCGAGGTTCGCACGGGGCATTTCCACTGGACCGAGATCGCGCTGCAGGTGACCCCCGGCGCGGATGCCGTGGCGGCGCTGGCGCTGGCGCTGCCGCCCACGGGGCGGCGCGACACGCTGCTGCGGCTGCGCCTGTCGGGCCGCGCGCGGCTGGCAGGACGGGCCGAACTGATGGCGGCTGCCTTGGCTGCCGCCCCCGAATTCGCCCATTTCGAGATCCGCGCAGACGATCTGGCGACCGAGCATGACGCAAGCGATCTGGACCTGATCGACCGCCCCGGCGGCGCGCTGCGCATCGCGGCCGAGGCGCTTGCCGCCGATCCCGACGACCGCATCGCCCGCGACGCGCTGGCGCGGCTCTACTCCTATGTGAAGGAGGGCGCGGAATGAGACTGCGGTCCATCGCCCTGACGAATGTGCGACAGTTCACCGGAACCGTCCGCATCGACGGCTTCCAGGACGGGCTGAACGTGCTGAGCGAACCGAACGAGTTCGGCAAGTCCACCCTGTTCGACGCGATCCACGCGGTCTTCTTCAAGGCCCATGGCAGCGCCGACAAGGAGATCAAGGCCCTGCGTCCCCATTCCGGCGGCGCACCCGAGATCTCGGTCGAGATCGAGCTGCCCGACGGCCGCTTCACCATCACCAAGCGCTGGATGCAGAAGCCTGCCGCGACCGTCACCCGGGGCGGCACCATGATCGCCCAGTCCGACGCCGCCGAGGATTGGATCGCGCGGTGCCTTGGGCAGGACGCGGGCGGTCCGGCGGGGCTCATCTGGGTCCGGCAGGGCATGACGTCCTTGGTCGAGGCCGGCAAGGCCGAGAAGGCCGCCGGGCTGGAAGCGCGGCGCGACCTGCTGTCCTCGGTTGGCGAGGAGGTCGAGGCGATGACTGGCGGGCGGCGCATGGACGACGCGCTGCGCCGCTGCCGCGAGGAGCTGCGGCTCTATGCGACCGATACGGGGCGGGTGAAGGCGAACGGCCCGTGGCGGGCCGCGCAGGATCGCGTCGCGGATCTGACGGTCGAGCGTGACCGGCTGTCGCGGCTGGCCGACGACCTGCACGGCGCACTGGCCCGCAGGCAGACCGCAAGGCGAGAGCTGGCGGAGCTGACCGACCCCGAGGCCGTCGCCGCCCGCGCCAAGCGGCTGGAGATCGCGCAGGCCGAACATGCCGCCGCCGAACGCCATGCGGCCGAGATGGACCGCCTGGGCGGCATCCTGCGGACCGCGCGCCTGCAGGCGGATTCCGCGCAGCGGCGGCTGGCGGATCTGGATCGCGCCCGCGTCGAACAGCAGCAGTCGGCGCAGCTTCTGGCGGATGCCGATCTGTCGCTGGCCGATGCGCAGGCAGCCTATGCCGAGGCGCGGGACGCGCTGGATGCGGCGCAGGCCGAACTGGACGCCGCGACCGCAGCCCTGCAGCGGACCGAGGCCGAGCGCCAGCGCGCCGACCGCGCCCATGCCGCACGCCAATCCGCCGCCCTCCGCAAGGACCTGACCGACCGCATCGCGCTGGCCGAAGCCGCGCGGACCCAGCAGGAACAGGCCCGCGCCCGCATCGGTGGGGTCACGCAGGACCAGCTTGCCCGGATCGAGTATCTGTCGCTGCGCCTTGCCACCGCTGATGCCGCGCGGCGGGCCTCGGCCACGCAAATCACCGCAAGCTATTCCGGCGCGGTACGGTTGCAGCTGGACGGCGCGCAGATCGAGGATGGCGCGACGCTGCCCCTGTCGCGCGTCGCGACCATCGCGATGCCGGGCATCGGCCAGCTGACCATCCGCCCGGCCCAGGGCGGCGACGACCAGGCGCACGAGGACGCGGCCAAGGCGCTCCGCGACGCGCTGGCCGCGCTGGACGTGCCCGATCTGGCCGCCGCGCGCGCAAGCGCTGCCGCAAGGGCGCAGGCGGAACGCCAGCAGGCCGAGGCCGCCGCAAGGCTGGCGGGCATCGCGCCTGACGGCCTGGACGCGCTGCGCAGCCAACTGGCCGCCCTGCCCGAGGATCGCGCCGACCCCGATGCGCCCTTGCCGACCGAGGCCGCAAACGCGCATGACGCGGCCCGCCAGGCCGAAACGCTGGCGCGCGCCACCCGCGATGCCCGCGCAGGTCGTCTGGCCGAACTGCGCGACACGCTTACCCGCGCGGAAATGCGGCAGGCCGAGATCCATGGCCGCCTGACCCGCGCGACCGACAGCCTTGCGGGGTTCGAGGATGCGGACGCCATCGCCGGGGCCGCGCGGGACGCGAATGCCGCGCTTGCCCTTGCCCATGCCGAGCTGGAACGCGCGGGCACCGATGCGCCCGATCTTGCGGGATGCAAGGCGGCGCTGACGCGCGCCCGCTCGGTCGACGAGGGCGCGCGCAACCGGACCGAACAGATCCGGGTCGAGCTTGCGACGCTGGACGAACGCATCGACCATGCCTCGGGCGAGGCGGTCGAGGAACGGCTGACCGCCTGCCTCGAGGAACTGGACTTCGCCACCGGCGAATTGCAGCGGATCGACCACGAGGTCGCCGTGCTGCAACGCCTGGCAACCGCGCTGACGGCCGCCCGGACCGAGGCCCGCGAACGCTATTTCGAGCCGATCGCCCGCGAGTTGCGCCCCCTGCTCGCGCTATTGTGGCCCGATGCCGACCTGTCCTGGTCCGAGGATTCGCTGCTGCCCGACGCGCTGATCCGCGACGGCCGGCCCGAGCCGCTGGACATCCTGTCGGGCGGCACTCAGGAGCAGATCGCGCTGCTGGTGCGGCTGGCCTTCGCGCGGCTTCTTGGCAATGCGGGCCGCAGCGCACCGGTGATCCTGGACGACGCGCTGGTCTTTACCGACGACGAACGGATCGAGCGGATGTTCGACGCGCTGCACCGGCAGGCCGCCGACATGCAGATCATCGTGCTGACCTGCAGGCAGCGTGCCTTCCGCGACCTCGGCGGTCAGAGCCTGCGGCTGATGGCCGAGGCGTGACGGATCAGCCCTGCGGGGTCATCGCGCGGCGCTGGCGGGTGCGTTGCAGCCCCAGCCTGCGTTCGCGCCAGATGATCAGCAGCCCCGCAAGGATCACCAGCGCGGTCCCCGACAGCACGATGGCGGTCGGGGCCTCGCCGAAGGCGAACCAGCCGATGACGATCGCCAGCACCATCGAGGTATAGTCGAAGGGCGCCACCAGCGACGCATCGGCAAAGCGATAGGCCGAGGTCAGCAGGATCTGCCCCAACCCGCCCAGAAGGCCCATCGCGATCAGCAGCGCCAGCGTCTGCCCGTCCGGCATCACCCATCCGAAGGGCAGCGTCGTCAGGCTGAGCAGCGTCGAGGTGATCGAGAACCAGAAGACGATGGCCGATGTCCTCTCCTCCTCGACCAGCTTGCGCACGAAGATCTGCGCCAGCGCCGCGCAGCTTGCCCCGCCAAGGGTCACGACCGCGCCCAGCTGGCGCGCGGTGTCCGACACGCCGATATGCAGCTGCGGCGACAGCACGATCATCACCCCCGCAAGGCCAAGCCCCACCATCCCCAGCCGGAACAGGCGCACCTCCTCGTTCAGGAACATCGCCGCGAAGATCACCACCAGCAGCGGCGCGGCATAGCCGATGGCCGTTACCTCGGGGAAGGTCAGCAGCGACAGCGCCCAGAAGTTCAGGCCCATCGCCATTGTCCCCACGACCCCGCGATAGAAATGGCCCATCGGGCGGTGCGTGCGCAGGCCGACCGACAGCTCTCCTCGGGCGATCAGCCAGCCGAGGATGACGGGGATCGCGAAGAAGGACCGGAAGAAGACCTGTTCACCCGCGGGGACCGCCATCTGCCCGCCCGAGGTGGCCTTCACCAGCGCGGCCATGCAGGTGAAGACGGCCACGCTGAGGCATTTCAGCGCGATGCCGCGAAGGGGGGAATCGTTCGGGGGCATGATGCGGGTCCTTTTGCAGGACCAAGGGCTAGCCTATTGCCGGGGCGGGGCAAAGCCCTGCGGGGGCGATTTCGCGGCATCGGCCCGCAGCAGCGCACCAAGCGCCTGCGCCGCGTCCAATGCGCGGGCATCATGCAGCGTCCAGCCCTGTGTCAGCCCCTCGACGATCAGCAGCAGCGCGACCTCGTGGCCCTGCAGGCCGGTCGCGGCGGCGATGCGCCCCGCAACCTCGGCCTTGTGACGCTGCAGCAGGTCGCGCAGGGCGGCATCCTGCGGGGCGGCGGCGACGGCGGCGTGGAACAGGCAGCCATGCGAGGTCTCGTCCCGCATCCAGCCGGCGACGCGGGCCAGCACCTCGTCCAGCGCGGCGGGACCGTCGGGCAGGTCGTCCAGCACCCGCGCCAGGTATCGGCGGTGCCGGTTCTCCATCGCGGCATGCACCATGTCCTGCCGAGAGGGCACGTATTTGTAGAGCGTGCGCAGGCTGACCCCCGCCGCGTCGCGCAGGTCCTCCACACTGGGTTCGGCAAAGCCGCGCGCCGCGAAGCATGCTTCGAGCCCTGCGGCGATCCTGGTCATCGTCTCGTTCATGCTTGACGATGTAGAACGAACTCTCTACCTCGGCAAGTAGAAGGAACGTTTTACCTAAAGGATCCGAAATGACCCTGACGATGAAAGGCATGGTGCTGACCGGACATGGCGGGCTGGACCGGCTGGAATGGCGCGAGGATCTGCCCGTGCCGCAACCCGCCCCCGGCGAGGTGCAGGTCCGCGTGCTGGCGGCGGCGGTGAACAATACCGACATCAACACGCGCACCGGCTGGTATTCCAAGGCCGTGCGCGGCGATACCGCGTCGGGTGCGGCGGGCGGCTATGACGGGGATTCGGACGCCGATGGCGGCTGGAACGGCGCCTTGCAGTTTCCGCGCATCCAGGGCGCGGATTGCTGCGGGATCGTCAGCGCGGTCGGGGCGGGCGTCGATCCGGCCCGCATCGGGCAGCGCGTCCTGCTGCGCCCGATGTTCGCGCCCGCGGGCGATACCGGCGATCTGCCGCTGGCGACGATGGGGTCCGAACGCGACGGCAGCTTTGCCGAATACACCACCGCCGAGGCGCGTCACGCCATTCCCGTCACCTCGGATCTGAGCGATGTCGAGCTGGCAAGCTTTCCCTGCGCCTTCTCGACCGCCGAGGGGATGATCCAGCGTGCGGGGCTGGGGGCCGAACGCGTGCTGATCACCGGTGCCTCGGGCGGGGTCGGGTCGGCGGCGATCCAGCTGGCCAAGCGGCGCGGGGCGCATGTCACCGCGATCAGCACCGCGTCCAAGGCCGATGCCCTGACCGCGCTTGGCGCGGACGAGGTGCTGGACCGCGACGCCCCCCTGCCCGAGGCCCGCTTCGACGTGGCGCTGGACCTTGTGGGGGGCGCGGGATGGGAAAGCGTCTTGGCCGCGCTGCGCAAGGGCGGGCGCTATGTCACCTCGGGGGCCATCGCGGGGCCGATCGTGGAACTGGACCTGCGCACGCTGTACCTGCGCGACCTGACGCTGATGGGCAGCACCTTTCAGCCCGAAAACGTGTTCACCGACCTGGTCCGCTATGTCGAGGCGGGCGAGATCCGTCCCGCCCTGGCGCGCACCTTCGCCCTGCGCGACCTGCGGGCCGCGCAAGAGGCGTTCCTGGCAAAGGGCCATGTCGGCAAGATCGGCATCGCCGTCGCCGGGTGATCAGCCGCGCGGGATCGCCCCGTGATGCCCGATCACCTGCCCCGAGGTCGAGATGGCCGCACGGGCGGCGGCATCCGGGGCGGTCCCCTTCAGACGCTCGGCCAGGTAGCGGCCGTTGAAGCTGTCGCCCGCGCCGGTCGCATCGACGACGCTGGCCACGGGCGGCACCTCGATCTGGCTGTCTTGTCCGTCCGCGCGCAGGCGGGCGGGCTTCGGCCCGTCCTTCACCACGATCTCGGCCCGGGGATTGGCGCGGGCATAGCGTTCGACGGTCGCCGCCGGATCGGCATCGCCGAAATGCACGGCCTCGTCGTCGAAGCTGGGCAGGACGATGTCCGACAATGCTGCGGCACGCATGATGACGTCGCACATCACCTCGGCGCTTTCCCACAGGATCGGGCGGATGTTCGGGTCGAAGGCGACGCGGCAATCCTTGAGCGCGCCCAGCAGGCGTTCGCGCGCCGCGGGCGACAGGATGGCCAGCGTGATCCCCGACAGATAGACGAGGTCGCGACCCGCCATGACCTGCGACAGGTGGCCCGCATCCTCGGCCAGCATCCGCGCGGCGGAATTCTCGCGCCAATAGGTGAAGTGCCGGTCGCCGTCGCGCTGTTCGATCATGTAAAGACCGGGGCGGCGTTCGGGAATGCGCAGCACGCCGGTCGTGTCGATATCGGCGGTGGCGAAGAAGTCCAGCATCCGGTCCGACATGCGGTCCGTCCCGACCGCGGTATAGAAGGCGACGGGCACGTCACCCAGATGCGCCTTGGCGTGCCAGGCGGTGTTCAGCGTGTCCCCGGCAAAGCCCCCCCGATAAAGATCGTCCTGACCGCCCGAAAGCTCGATCATGCATTCGCCGATACACAGTAGTCCGCTCAACTCGCTTGCTCCGTTTCCACGGCGACGCGCAGGGCGTCCGCCGATATCCTCCACTCGCGGTTTTCTGCCCCGAACGGGGCGCCGGGCGCAACCCGATGTTCCGCCCGGCGCGATTTCATCGGGCGGCCGCCCTGTTGTGACGGACCGATGCCCAGAAGGACAGCCCGATCAGCGCCGCGCCGCCAAGGCCGGTGATGACCTCGGGGATGTGCACCAGCGCCTGCGCATACATGATGACCGACAGCGCGATGATCGCCCAGAAGGCCCCGTGTTCCAGGTACCGGTATTCGGCCAGCGTCCCCTTCTCGACCAGCATGATGGTCATGGATCGCACATACATCGCGCCGATCCCAAGGCCGATGGCGATGATGAACAGGTTCTGCGACAGGGCGAAGGCCCCGATCACGCCGTCGAAGCTGAAGGACGCGTCCAGCACCTCGAGATACAGGAACGCGCCGACGCCGCCCTGCGCACCCGCCTTCAGCGTCTCCTGGCTGCGGTCCAGAAGGCCGCCCAGCACCTCGACCAGCAGGAAGGTCAGCAGGCCCCAGATGGCGGAATGCAGGAAGACCTCGCGTTCGACCGGACCCAGCAGGCGCGAGAAGCCCAGCATGACGACCAGCACGAAGGCCACCTCGATCCCGCGGACGGTGGCGTATTCCTGCATGCGCCGTTCCAGCCAGCGCACCCAGTGCACGTCCTTTTCATGGTCGAAGAAGAAGCTCAGCCCGACCATCATCAGGAAGGTGCCGCCGAAGGCCGCGATGGGCAGATGCGCGTCATGCATGATGCGCGCGTATTCCGCGGGCTGGCTGGCGGCCAGCACCAGCGCCTGCCACGGCCCGATGCCCGCCGCGATCACCACGATCAGCAGCGGAAAGACGATGCGCATCCCGAAGACCGCGATCAGGATGCCCCAGGTCAGGAAGCGGCGCTGCCATTCGGGGGTCATCGTCTTCAGCTTGTTCGCGTTGACGATGGCATTGTCGAAGGACAACGAGATTTCCAGCACGGCCAGCACCGTGCAGATGAAGAAGATGCCAGCCATGCCGCCGATGGTGCCGGTCATCTGCCAGCCCAGCACCGCGCCCATCGCGAGCCCAAGCGCCGTCACGATGAACGCCCACTTGAAATAGCCCGCCATGGCGCGGCCGGGGACGTCGATTGTTCCCTGTGTCATTTTCGGAAATTGTCCGTGCGGCGTGTCTCGTATCGGTGCCGACATCACGGAATGCGCCGCCACATCCGCCAGAGGGGCCCGGTCACCCAAGATGGGCCGCAGGGGACACTGCGACCTTTCGCCACTATGCCTGCGCGGGCCGCGTTCCGCAAGCTGGCCGCATCAGGTGACGATGCCGCTATGCTTCAGGATATCGATCTCGGCCTGGACGGCATCGGCGAAGGCGCGGGCCGCGATGCCGGGGGGACGGTCGCGAGGGGCGAATTCCGCGATCTCCCAGGTGATGGCGGGGACCAGGCGGTGCGAGGTGACCTTGGCGGGGTCAATCAGCCGCAGCGCGACGGGATCGACGATGGCGACGCCCACGCCGCGTTCGACCAGGCTGACGATGCCGTGGAGCGTGCGCAGCTCGGCGGCGATGTCGCGATGGACGTCGATGGTCTGCATCATGTTGTCGATGCGCTGGCGCAGCGGGCTGCCCTGGGCCAGGTCGATGAACCATTCGTGGCGCAGGCGCGGCAGCGGGATCTCGGGCTGGTCGCCCTGGGGGTGACCCTTGGGCAGGATGCAGCGCGCCTCGCAATCGGCCAGCGTCCGAGAGGTGCCGCCGAAGGCCTCGGCGTTAAGGGTGATCCCGAAGGCCAGGTCGCAGCGCCCCTCGCTGATCATGCGCAGCATCTCGGCCATGCCGACATCGACGATCTGGACCGTCACCTCGGGGTGGGTCAGGCGGAAACGGCCAAGCGCGTCCAGAAGGAAGGTGTCGCAGAAGATCGGCTGCGCGGCGATCACCAGGTGCCCGACCTGCCCCGCCGCGATCGCCGAGGCCTCCTGTTCCAGCGACCGCAGGCCCGCAAGGTGACGCGCGACCGTGGGGTGGAAACGGAACGCCTCGGGCGTGGGGGACAGGCGGTTGCGCTTGCGCAGGAACAGCTCGAACCCCAGCTTTTCCTCCAGCGATATCAGCAACCTGCTGATCATGGGCTGGCTGCTGCCCAGGTGCTCGGCAGCCAGCTTGACCCCGCCCAGCCGCATGAAGGCGTCGAAGGCTTCCAGTTCGCGGATCTTCATGGCGTTCCCTCGGTATGCACGTTTCGCATACTGATAGCGCGTTCTTGCCAGCTGCGGAATACTGTGGATGGTGGCCCCGTCCAACAAGATCCACACGGATCAATCAAGGCGAGGTAGCCCCATGAAGAAGATTCTCGGATCCGTCGCACTGGCCGCGATGGCAACCGCAAGCCCCGTATTCGCCCAAGCCTATCCCGATCAGGCGGTCACGCTGGTCGTGCCCTACGGCCCCGGCGGCGCATCCGACCTTGCCGGTCGCGCCTTGGCCGAGGTCGCGCCGGAATATCTGGGCCAGCCGGTCACGGTGATGAACAAGCCCGGCGCGGGCGGCATGAACGGCGCGCGTTCCGTGACCGAGGCCGATGCCGACGGCTATACCCTGCTGCTGGCGCGGGTCGGCATGGCGCTGTCGCCTGCCGTCACGCCGGGCAACGCGGTGCCGCACGATGCCTACACCTTCCTCGGCGCGCTCGAGGCCACGCCGATGATCCTGGCGGTACGCGCCGACGCCCCCTATGACAGCGTGGAGGACCTGATCGCGGCCATTCGCGACAGCAACGGCGCGATGACCTATGCCGCGTCGGGCGCGACGGCGATCGACGGCTTCACCACGCAGGCCCTGCTGGCCGACAGCGATCTCGATCCGCTGACCGCCGCGACGCTGGTCCCCTACAAGGGCGGCGGCGCGCTGGCGACGGCGCTGCTGGGCGGCCATGTCGATTTCGTGGCGATGGCCGCGGGGTCGCTGATGCCGCATATCGCCAGCGGCGACATGAAGCCGCTGATGGTCTTCGCCCCGCAGCGCATGGACGCCCTGCCCGAGGTCGCCACCGCGTCCGAGCTGGGCTTCGAGAAGGCCGGCCAGATCGCGGGCTGGAGCGCGCTCTACGGTCCCAAGGACCTGCCCGCCGAGGTAATCGAGACATGGGACGGCGTTCTTGGCCAGGTCGCCCAGAACGATCAGTGGCAAGAGCTGGCGGAGCGTCGCGGCTCGATCTCGACCATCGGCAGCGTCGAGATGGCGGAGTATGCCCAGTCGCAATACGACCTGTTCCACGGCATGGCCGTCGAATTCGGCTATCTGCCCCAGTAAGGCAACCGCGCGCGGCCCTGCAGGGGGCCGCGCCGCAGTCCACATCCCTTCCAGAGGCATCCCATGTCCAAGCCCGTCCTGCGGGGGCTGCTGATCACTGCCTTCTTCGCGGTGACAGCCGCCCTGCTGATCCCCATCCACGTCCCCCGCCCGGCCTTCATCCCCGGCTTCGCGCCCCCGCCCGACATGTGGCCGCGCACCGTCGCCATCGCGGGCGCGGTTCTGGGCCTTCTGGCCCTGGCCGCGGCCCTTCTGCGCAGCGCGCCCCCCGAGCCGGTCGATCACGACGGCAGCAGCCCCCTTCGCATGGCGATGCGGCTGGCAGGCGTCGTCGCGGCCTTCGCGGCGTTCCTGGCGCTGGTGCCGGTCGCGGGCTTCGTCGTGGCAGGCATGGCCCTGACGCTGGCGATGATCCTGATGACCGGCGAACGCGGCCGCCATGTCTGGATCGCGCTTCTGGCGATCGGCGGGCCGGTGGCGCTGGCGATCTTCTTCCACTCGGCCCTGGGAACGCAGTTCCCGCAGGGCCTGTTCAAGCCCTTCGGCTTCTGAAGGAAGGACCGATATGATCCATGACATCCTGACGGCGATCCAGGCCGTCGCGACGATCCAGAACCTGCTGATCATGGCGGCGGGCATCTGGGGCGGCGTCATCGTCGGCGCCATTCCCGGCATGACCGGGACGATGGCCGTGACGCTGGCCCTGCCCTTCACCTTCTACATGGACCCGGTGCCGTCGATCCTTCTGCTGGTCGCGCTCTACAAGGGGTCGACCTATGGGGGGTCGGTCTCGGCCATCCTGATCAAGACGCCGGGCACGGCATCGGCGGCCTGCACCGCGCTGGACGGCTATCCGCTGGCGCGGCAGGGCAAGGCCGGCAAGGCGCTGAACATGGCGCTATACTCCTCGGTCATCGGGGATTTCGTGTCGAACCTGTCGCTGATCTTCTTCGCCGCGCCGCTTGCGATGCTGGCGCTGAAGATCGGCCCGCCCGAGTTCTTCATGCTGATGCTGTTCGCGCTGACCACGGTGGCGGGCGTCTCGGGCAACTCGTTGCTGCTGGGGCTGGTCTCGGCGGCGTTCGGCCTGCTGCTGGCCACCGTGGGCGAGGACATGTACGGGTCCTTCCGCTTCGCCTTCACGCCCGACATGCAGGCGGGGCTTGCCATCGCGCCGGTGCTGATCGGGCTGTTCGCCCTGCCCGAGCTGATCAAGCTGATCGTCCTGCGCGCCGATACCCGCGAAGAGGCCGCGACCCTTGGCGCGCAGCATGTCACGCGGGCCGAGTTCATGGGCTCGCTCCGTTCGATCCTCAAGGGCTCGGCCATCGGGTCGGTGCTGGGGGCCATCCCTGGGATCGGGCCGTCGGCGGCGGCGTTCTTTTCGTATGGCGAGGCGCAGCGCAGCAGCCGCAACGGCGCGAATTTCGGCAACGGAGAGCTGGAGGGCATCGCCGCATCGGAATCCGCCAATAACGGCGCATGCGGCGCGACGATGATCCCGCTGCTGGCGCTTGGGGTGCCGGGCGATGTCATCACCGGCGTGATGCTGGGCGCCTTCATGATCCAGGGCCTGACGCCCGGGCCGATGCTGTTCCAGACGAACCTGCACGAGATCTACATGCTGCTGATCGGGATGCTGGTATCGTCGGTGCTGCTGTTCTTCGCGGGCAAGGCGACGATGCGCATGTTCCAGCACGTCTCGCACATCCCGCAGACGCTGCTGACGCCGCTGGTCCTGCTGCTGTGCCTGTTCGGGATCTATGCCATCTCGTCCAGCATGTTCGACGTGGCGGTGCTTCTGGTCATGGGGCTGGTGGGCTTCGCGATGTTCCTGCTGAACATCCCCACCGCGCCCTTCCTGATCGCCTTCATCCTGGGCCCGACGCTGGAAGAGAACATGCGCCGCGCCATCGCAATCTCTCGTGGCGATCCGATGGTGCTGGTCTCGACGCCGATCACATGGGGCTTTGCCGCCCTGATCGTCTTCGTGATCGCCATCACCATCCGCCGCGAGATCCGCAAGAACAACGACAGAAAGGCCCTCGCATCATGAGCGCCCCCACCCAAAACCGAAGCAGCGATCTGGACCGGACGATCGGCCACCTGGCCGACCTGATCGGCTTCGACACGGTATCGCGCAACGGCAATCGCGACCTGATCGACCACATGGCAGCCTTTCTGGGGGCCTTGGGCGCACGGATCGCGATCCTGCCCGACGCGACCGGGCAGAAGGCGAACCTGGTCGCCAGCTTCGGCCCCGAGGATGCAGCCGGCATCGTCTGGTCGGGCCATACCGACGTCGTGCCCGCCGACGAGCCCGAATGGCAGGGCGATCCCTTCTCGGCGCGGGTCGCGGACGGGCGGCTTTACGGTCGGGGGGCCTGCGACATGAAGGGCTTCGCGGCCTGCGCGATGACCGTCGCGCCAAGGGTTGCGCAGGCCGAGCTGACCCGGCCCGTCCACCTGTGCTTCAGCCATGACGAAGAAATCGGCTGCCTGGGCGCACCCGCCATCGCGCGGCATCTTGCGGCGATGCCCGTGCCGCCGGAACTGGCCATCATCGGCGAACCCTCGATGATGCGGCTGGTGACCGGCCAGAAGGGCAAGATCGCGATGCGCGCACGGGTCACCGGCACCTCGGGGCATTCGTCCTTCGCGCCCCGGCACGTCAACGCCATCGAACATGCCGCCCGCGCCATCGACATGATCGCCGAACATGCGCGGGGATATGGCGAAAACGGGCCGTTCGATCACGACTTCACCGTGCCCCATGCCACAATGCTGGTCACCATGATCGAGGGCGGCGTTGCCACGAACATCACCCCCGAAAGCTGCAGCTTCACGTTCGAGCTGCGCTCGATCAGCGGGATGGATGCGGAAGGCGACATGGCAGGGCTTCTGGCCCGGATCGAGGAACGTGTCGGACGCCCGATGGCGCAAATGGCCGACGGGGCGGGGATCGTCTTCGAACGGATCTTCGCCTATCCGGCCATGGGCGAGGCGCGCGGCACCGATGCCTTCGCCCGCCATGCGGACCTGTTCCCCGAATGGGGCGGCAAGGTGTCCTTCGGCTCCGAAGGCGGCGTGTTCGAAACGCTTGGCGGGATTCCGTCGGTCATCGTCGGCCCCGGCTCGATCGACCAGGCGCACAAGCCGAACGAGTTCGTGGCGCTGGACCAGCTGGACCGGTGCAACGCGTTCCTTGGCAGCATCATCGACAGGCTGTCGCGCGACGCCTGACGGGTTCCGTGATCCCACTCACGGGGAAAGGGGACCGGCGCCACCCCGGCGCCGGTCCCTCATTTTTTCGCCACCGCGCGCAGGACGCGTTCCAGCCCGTCAAGGAACCGCGACCGGTCGGCCTTGGTGAAGCCGCGCCCCCGCCCCTGCATGAAGGGATCGGCGGATCGCAGGTCGGTCATCAGGTCGCGCATGGCCAGAACGCTGCCAATATTGTTCGGGCCCAGTTCCTCGCCGTCATGGCGCAGGACGCGGGCGCCGGCCTCGACGCAGCGGGCGGCAAGGGGGATGTCGGCGGTCACCACCACATCCCCCGGTCCCGCCTGTTCGGCGATCCACTTGTCGGCCTCGTCCGGGCCTTCGGGCACCACCACCATCCGCACCAGCGGGTTCTGAGATGGGCGGATGCCCCCGTTCGACACGACGACCATCTGGACGCGATGGCGGGTGCCGACACGCTCGACCTCGGACTTGACGGGGCAGGCATCGGCATCGACGAAGATGGTCATGGGGCGCGGGCCTTCAGTTCTTGCTGTGGCCCGCCTTCTGCAACGGACACCCCGCCGGGGCAAGCATCCGCCTGACCGCGCCCAGGATCGCCAGCCCCCAGATCAACAGCACCGCCACCCCGAGCGTGGCCGCGATGGGCCTGTCGAAGAACGCGCCCAGATCGCCGCCGGACTTGATCATCGAGGTCATGAACATCCTCTCGAACATGCCGCCCAGGACCAGGCCCAGGATGATCGGCGCGACGGGAAAGCCGTTCTCCTCCAGCAGCCAGCCCAGCACCCCGAGCGCAAGCATCACCACGATCCCGAAGACCGAATTGGTCATCGCGAACGCCCCCACGATGCAGAAGCTGAGAACCACCGGCAGCAGCACCCGCGGCGGCACGCGCAGCACCTGTCGCGCGGCCTTGACCGCCACCCAGCCAAGCGGGACCATCATCAGCGTCGTCAGGATGAAGATCATGAACACCGCATAGATCAGCTGCGGGTTCTGGATGAACACGGTCGGGCCGGGGTTCATCCCCTTCATGTACAGCACGCCGATCACGATGGCCGTCACGCTGTCGCCGGGGATGCCGAAGACCAGCGCCGGGATCCACGCCCCGCCCACGGCCGAGTTGTTGGCGGCCGAGGCATCGACCAGCCCCTCGACATGGCCGGTGCCATAGGCCTCGGGCGTCTTCGAGAACCGCTTGGACACGGCATAGGACATCCAGGCCGCGATATCGGCCCCCGCCCCCGGCAGCGCACCGATCAGCGCCCCCAGCAGCGATCCGCGCGCGATATTGCCCGGATGACGGCGGATGACGCCGCCGACGCCCTTGAACAGCGCCCCGTCGCCGCGCGGCATGGCGGGGGGCGGGCTGCCGTGGTTCAGCCGGATCACGCCGCGCATCACCTCGGCCAGCGCGAAAAGACCGATCATGGCGGGGATGAACTCGACCCCCGCCATCAGGTCCACCTGACCCATGGTGAAGCGCGGCACCCCCGTCGTGGGGTCCAGCCCGACCGTCGCCATCGCCAGCCCGATCAGCAGCGCCACGCCCGCCTTCAGCGGGTCGGCCGAGGCGATGAAGATCGCGCAGGACAGGCCCAGTGCGGCCAGCCAGAAATATTCGTAGGACGTGAAGCGCAGCGCGAACTCGGCCAGCATGGGGGCGGCGGCGATCAGCACGGCCACGCCGAACAGCCCGCCGATGCAGCTGACCAGCAGGTTCGTCCCAAGCGCGAGGTTCAGCTTGCCCTTCATCGCCAGCCGGTGGCTGTCCTCGACATAGGCGGCCGAGGCGGGCGTGCCCGGAATGCGCAGCAGCGCGCCCGGAATGTCGCCCGCGAAGATCGCCATGCCGCTGGCCGACACGATCGCGGCCAGCGCGGGGATCGGCTCCATGAAGAAGGTCATGGGGACCAGCAGCGCCGTCGCCATCGTGGCCGTCAGCCCCGGCATGGCGCCGACGAACATGCCGAAGGCCCCGGCCAGCAGCGCCGTGATCAGCACGCGCGGTTCGGCGACCAGCATCAGCGCCTGCAGAAGAATGTCGGTCATGGGCATCTCAGACGATCCCTTCCAGCAGACCGCGCGGCAGCGGCACGCGCAGCAGCACCGCGAACAGCCACCAGCACAGCGCCGTCGTCCCGACCGCCAGCCCCGCCGCCTGCAGAAGCGGCAGCCGCAGCACGAGGAACAGCACCAGAAGCCCCGCTACCGAGACCGGAAGATAGCCCAGATGCGGTCCCAGCAGCACTTGCGCCAGCACGTTGCCCAGCACGGCGGCCATCGCGGCCCAGCCCGCGGGACGCCGCAGTTCGTCCGCGAAGGCCACGATCGGCCCGCCCGCCTGCCTGCGCGCGGCGATGTCGCGCAGGACCAGCAGCGCGCCGCCGATCACGAAGCCCGCGGCAAGGATGCGCGGCAGCAGCGCCGCCCCGTAGGGCTGGCCCGCGAACACGGGAAATTGCGCCGCCTGCCACAGCATGAACAGCCCCAGCAGGATCAGCGCCACCCCCGACAGCGCGTCGGTGAGTTTCATGTCGTCCCCCTCGTTGGGTGAAATGGGGCGGGCATGGCGCCCGCCCTTCGGCTCAGCCCTGGATCAGGCCGGCGGCGGTCATGGCATCCGCCATCTGCGCGTCGGCATCCTGCATCATCTGTCCATGGGCCTCGGGCTCCACATAGGAGATGTTGAAGCCGCGGCTGGCCATGAACTCGGTGAACTCGGGATCGACCGCGATCTCGGACAGGGCGGTGGCGATGGTGGACCCGATCTCGGGGGGCAGGTCGCGGGGGCCCGCGATGCCGCGCCAGGTGGCCAGCGCGAAATTGCTGCCGCCGCCCTCGGTCAGGGTGGGCAGGTCGGGGTGGCTGGACGCACGCTCGGTGCTCATCAATGCCAGGTTCACGGCGCGACCCGCATCGACCATCGCCTTGGTTTCCGCCAGCGACACGGTCACGATGTCGATCCCGCCCGCGATCAGGTCCTGCATCGCCGGGGCCGAGCCTTCGGACGGCACCCAGGTCACGTGATCGGCGGCAAGGCCCAGGCTTTTCAGCCAGCCGACCAGCGCCAGGTGCCAGATGCCCCCCTGCCCCGTGCCGGACGCCTTGAAGGTGCCGGGCTCGGACGCCTTCACCGCCTCGGTCAGGGCGCCGATATCGGCAAAGCCCGCATCGCTGGACACGGTGACCGCCGGGCTGTCGGCGTTCATCAGTCCAAGCGGCGTGTAATTCGCCGAGGTCAGCTCGGTCAGGCCCATGTGGTGCATCATCGCGATCTCGACCGTGACGACGCCCAGGGTATAGCCGTCGGCCGGTGCGGTCGCGATGGCCGAATGGCCGACCACGCCCGCGCCGCCCGTGCGGTTCACGACGTTGACGGGCTGGCCCAGCTTGCGTTCCAGCAGCGCCGAGATCATGCGCGCGGTCGCATCGGTGCCGCCGCCCGCGCCCCAGGGCACGATCATGGTCAGCGGGCGCGACGGGTAATCGGCGGCCCATGCCAGCTGCGGCAGCAGGCTTGCACCCGCAAGCGCCGCGGCACCCCGCAGCAGTCCGCGGCGGGTCGAATTGGTGAAGTCGGTCATCGTTTCCTCCCAGATGATGACGCCCGGAACCGGGCACTGGCCGGGCATGCAGCCTGGCCGATCCTCCTTGCGGACAATTGGTAACCGCGATGCACAAACCGGTCAATAGTTGTAAAATGGGCGCGAAGCGGATAACCGTCATCGACAGGGACGGAGGAACCGAATGCAGCCGATGCACATGGCGGTCGCCAGCAGCGAACGCGATCTGATGGAAGGGGGGCGCGTCGTCCCGGCGTGGCCGGACGGCCTGCGCAGGCCCCGGCTGACGGGATCCGCCCATTACTCGGCGGATCTCGGGATCGCAGGGTCGCCATGACCGAAGCACCCTCGCTTGCCGATCAGGTCTATGACCGGCTGCTGCAACGCATCATGTCGGACGAGTTTCCGCTGAACGGACGCCTGCCCTCGGAACAGAGCCTGTCGGCCAGCTTCGGCGTGTCGCGGCCCGTGCTGCGCGACGCGCTTGCCCGCCTGCGCGAGGACGGGATCGTCACCGCAAGGCGCGGGTCCGGTAATTACGTCACCCGCAGGCCCGATCCGCGGGTGGGCGATCTCGTGCCGCTCGGGTCCATCACGGACATCCAGCGCTGCTACGAGTTCCGCGTGGACCTGGAGGGGGCCGCGGCGGGCTGGGCCGCGTTGCGGCGCGACGATGCCGACCTGGCCGTGCTGGAACGCGCCTACGAGGCGCTGGACAGGACCTATGTCCAGCAGATCGTCGGGGTCGATGCGGACCAGGCGCTGCACATGGCCATCGCGAAGGCCGCGAAGAACCCGTTCTATCCCGCCGTGATCGCGCAACTGACCGCCCAGATCCAGTTCGGGATGACGCTGTCGCGGTCGCTGACGCTGCTGGACGTTCCCGAACGGCAGGCGCTGGTGCAATCGGAACATCGCGCGGTCATCGACGCGATCCGCGCGCAGGATGCCGCCGCCGCGACGCAGGCGATGCGCCATCACATCACCGCCGCACGCGACCGCATGTTCGAGGGTCAGACCTGAGCCTGGCATTTCCACGATTGCAGCGAAGGGCGGGCTGCGCTTAACCTTCGGCCCGAACACGGGAAGGGGGAAATCATGACCGGAAACACCAGGGGCTTCGACACGCTGGCCGTCCATGCAGGGGCCGAGCCGGACCCCGCGACGGGCGCGCGGCAGGTGCCGATCTATCAGTCCACGTCCTATGTCTTTCGCGATGCGGAACATGCGGCGCGGCTCTTCAACCTCGAAGAGGTGGGCTATATCTACTCTCGCCTGACCAACCCTACAGTCAGCGCGCTGGCCGCGCGGGTCGCCGCGCTGGAGGGGGCCGCGGGCGGGATCGGCTGTTCATCGGGCCATGCCGCGCAGATCATGGCGCTGTTCCCGCTGATGGGACCGGGGCGGAACGTGGTGTCGTCGTCGCGGCTCTATGGCGGGACGATCACGCAGTTCAGCCAGACGATCCGCCGCTTCGGCTGGTCGGCCAAGTTCGTCGATACCGATGATCTGGACGCCGTCCGCGCCGCCATCGACGAGGACACCCGCGCCCTGTTCTGCGAGACGATCGCCAATCCTGGCGGCTATGTCACCGATCTGGACGCGATGGCCGCCATCGCGGACGAGGCGGGCATCCCGCTGATCGTGGACAACACGACGGCGACGCCGTTCCTCTGCCGCCCTATCGACCACGGCGCGACGCTGGTGGTGCATTCGGCGACGAAATACATGACCGGCAACGGCACCGTCACCGGCGGGATCGTGGTGGACAGCGGCAAGTTCGACTGGTCGGCCTCGGACAAGTTCCCGTCGCTGTCGCAGCCGGAACCGGCCTATCACGGGCTGAACTTCCACGGCGCCTTGGGGCCGATGGCCTTCACCTTCCATTCCATCGCGGTGGGCCTGCGCGATCTGGGCATGACGATGAACCCGCAGGGCGCGCATTACACGCTGATGGGGATCGAGACGCTTGGCCTGCGGATGGAACGCCATGTGGCGAACGCCAAGGCCGTCGCGGAATGGCTGGAAAAGGACCCCCGGATCGAGGGCGTGACCTATGCGGGCCTCGCCTCGTCCCCCTGGGCCGAGCGTGCGCAGCGGATCGTGCCCAAGGGTGCTGGCGCGCTGTTCACGGTGGCGGTCAAGGGCGGCTATGACGCCTGCGTCAAGCTGGTCGACAGCCTCGAGCTGTTCAGCCATGTCGCCAATCTGGGCGACACGCGCAGCCTGATCATCCACCCCGCATCGACCACGCACCGCCAGCTTGAGGAAGATCAGCAGATCGCCGCAGGGGCCGCGCCGAACGTGGTGCGCATCTCGATCGGGATCGAGAATGTGGACGACATCATCGCGGATCTGGACCAGGGCCTGACCAAGGCCACCGCCTGATGCGAAACGCCCCCGGCCATCACGGTCGGGGCGTCCTTCGTTCATGCAAGGTCGGCTCAGGCGGCCTTGGGCGGCAGGAACACGGCCTTCGCGTTCACGAATTCATGCATGCCGAAGCCGCCATGCTCGCGGCCGTAACCCGAGTTCTTCACGCCGCCGAAGGGCATGTTCGGATCGGCTGCGCCGAACGAGTTGATGCGCACCATGCCGGTGTCGAAATGCTTGCGGGCAAGGCGCACGGCCTTTTCCTCGTCCTGCGAGAAGATGCCTCCGCCAAGGCCATAGCGGCTGTCATTGGCGATGCGCATCGCATCCTCGTCGTCCTTGGCGCGGATGACGGCGGCGATGGGGCCGAAGATCTCGTCGTCATAGGCGGGCATGCCGGGCTTCACGTCACCCAGAACCGTCGCCGGATAGAAGGCGCCCGGACCTTCGGGCTTCTTGCCGCCGCAGAGGATCTTCGCGCCGTTCTTCACGCTGTCCTGCAGCTGGTCGTGGATCGTGTCGCGCTGATCGACGCTGCTCAGCGGGCCAAGCTGGGTGTCGTCGTCGCTCGGGTCGCCGACCTTGATCTTGTCCATCTGTTCCACAAAGGCCGCGACGAACCGGTCATAGACCTTGTCGGTGACGATGAAGCGCTTGGCGTTCACGCAGGTCTGGCCGTTATTGTACAGCCGCCCCATGACCGAGGTCTTCACGGCAAGGTCGATATCCGCGTCTTCCAGCACGAGGTAGGCGTCGTTCGAGCCCAGCTCCAGCACCGATTTCTTCAGCGCCGAGGCCGCCTTCTCGCCGATATGCTGGCCGGCCTTGTCCGAGCCGGTCATGGTGACGCCGCGGACCATGTCATGCGCGATGATCTTGTCGGACACGTCATGGCCGATCAGCACGACACCGAACAGGCCCTTGGGCAGGCCGGCTTCCTCGCACAGCTCGCGCAGGCGCAGACCGCTGCCGGTGCAGATCGAGGCATGTTTCAGCACGCAGCCATTGCCCGCCATCAGCGCGGCGGCCAGCACGCGCACCGGCTGGTACAGCGGGAAGTTCCACGGCTGGACCGAGTAGATCACGCCGATCGGCTGATAGGTGACGATCCCGCGGTTGCCGTCGCCATAGGTCCGTTCCTCGTCGGCCAGCGCCTTGGGGCCCTGCTCGGCGGTGTATTCGAAGATCGCGGCGCAGATCTCGACCTCTTGCCGGGCGTCGTTCAGCAGCTTGCCGACCTCGTCGGTCATCAGGCGGGCCAGCTCTTCCTTGTTCTCGCGCAGCTTGGCGGCGATGTCCTTCAGGAACGGCGCGCGTTCCTCGTGGGTCTTCTGCGACCAGTCCAGAAAGGCATCGTGGCTTGCCTTGACGACATCGAAGGCCTGCGCCTCGGACATCTTGTCATAGGATTTGATTTCCTTGCCGGTGGTCGGATTGACGGTGGTGATCGTCGACATGGATGTCTCCTTTCGTGTTGCACCAAGAACGACGATTTCCCCGCCCCCGTTCCTGCCCGCGCCCCGCACGATTTATTGAGCGGCCTTCGGGAACCCGACCTGCACGTCCTGCAAAATCCGCTTTACCCTGCGGCAGTGCTGCGCCATTCAGGCGTCACGCCACAAGATCACGAGGTTCCCCATGTCCATGCAGCGCATCGCACTCATCCCCGGTGACGGCATCGGCGTCCCGGTCACGCAGGCGGCCATGCGCGTCGTCGCGGCCAGCGGCGCATCGGTCGAGACGCAGACCTTCCCCTGGTCCTGCGACTACTACCTGGAACATGGGCAGATGATGCCCGCCGACGGGATCGAGACGCTGCGCGGCTTCGACGCGATCTTCCTCGGCGCGGTCGGCTGGCCCGCGCGCGTGCCCGACAGCGTGTCGCTGCACGGGCTGCTGCTGCCGATCCGCAAGGCCTTCGTGCAATATGCCAATATCCGCCCCCACCGCCTGCTGCCCGGCGTCGAGGGCCCGCTGCGCAGGACCGGCTTCGACATCCTGTGCATCCGCGAGAATACCGAGGGCGAGTATTCCGGCGCGGGCGGCCGCGTCCACCAGGGCACCGACGACGAGGTCGCGGTCGAGACCTCGATCTTCACGCGCACCGGGGTCGAGCGCATCCTGCGCTTCGCGTTCGAGCAGGCGATGACGCGCCGCCGCAAGCTGGCATCGGTGACGAAGTCCAACGCGCAGCGCCACAGCATGGTCTTCTGGGACGAGATGACCGACAAGCTGGCCGCCGAATATCCCGAGGTCGAGGTCAGCCGCTATCATATCGACGCGATGTGCGCGCGGATGGTGATGCACCCCGACAGCCTTGACGTGGTGGTCGCCTCGAACCTGTTCGGCGACATCCTGACCGACCTGGGTGCGGCGATCCAGGGGGGCCTGGGCTTCGCGGCATCGGCCAACATCAACCCCGACCGCAGCGCACCGTCGATGTTCGAGCCCGTCCACGGATCGGCCCCCGACATCGCGGACAAGGGGATCGCCAACCCGATGGCTGCCTTCTGGTCGGCGGCGATGATGCTGGACCACCTGGGCCAGTCCGAACCCGCCGCCCGCATCATGGCCGCGATGGAGGCCGCGACCGCGCAGGGCATCGGCACCGTGCCGGGCCGCGACACGACCGACGCGATCACCGATGCGGTGCTGGGCCATCTGGGCTGAAACTGTCGCGGGACCTTCACGGTCCCGCCACCCGCCTGTCACTGGGCGAAATTAGGACCCGTGGTCAGACACTTGACCAAAGGTATCCGATGACCCGCACCATCCTTGCAGCCCTTCTGGCCACCGCCGCCGCCGCCCATGCAGACGCCCCCCGCTTCGATGCGGTGCTGAAGGGCCACGCCATCCTGCCCGCCGACACGCTTCTGGACGCCCCCGAGGATGCGCCGGCATCGCTGCGCGCCTCGGGGCGCTTCACCGGCGAGGGCAACCGCCGCGACCTGTCGGAACCGGGCGACGGCCCCGCGATGCCGCTGGCGGGCCAGCCGCTGCAGGGCTTTTCCGGCATCAAGGCCGTGGGCGACGGCAGCTATGTCGTGCTGACCGACAACGGCTTCGGGACCAAGCGCAACTCGCCCGACGCGATGCTGTTCTTCTCGGTCGTGACGCCCGATTTCGATGCGGGCACGGTCGCGGTCGATCGCACGGTGTTCCTGAACGACCCCGACCGCGTGATCCCCTTCCCCATCGTGACCGAAGCCACCGACACGCGCTATCTGACGGGCGCGGATCTGGACCTCGAGGGGTTCCAGCTGGTGGGCGATCACATCGTCATCGGCGAGGAATTCGGCCCCTTCGTCATCGTGGCCGACCGCGAGACCGGCCGCATCGCCGAGTTTCACGAGACGGTCGTTGACGGCCGCACCGTGATGTCGCCCGACAATCCCTTCATCCAGCTGCCCGATCCCGGCGCGGATGCGCCCGAGTACGACGCCAAGCGGTCACGCGGTTTCGAGGGGTTCGCGGGTTCGGTCGACGGGCAGCTGCTCTATCCGATGCTGGAAGGTCCGCTGTGGCGCGACGGCGCGTGGGAAACGGTCGAGGATGGCCGCACCGCGCTGCGCATCCTGGAAATGAAGGCCGACAGCCGCGAATGGACCGGGAATTCCTGGCTCTATCCGCTCGAGGCGGAAAACCACGCCATCGGCGATTTCAACATGATCGACGAGACCCGCGGCCTGGTGATCGAGTGCGACGGCGGCCAGGGCGACGCCGAACTGGCCTGCGAAGGCGAGGCGACCGAGGGCTGCTTCGAAAATCCCGCCCGCTTCAAGCGCGTCTACATGATCGACATGGCGGGCGTGGAGGCGGGCGAGCCGGTCCACAAGGTCGCGCATATCGACCTGCTGGACATGGCCGACCCCGATGGCATCGCCCGCCAGGGCAAGCGCGAGGACGGGCGCTTCACCTTCCCCTTCGTCACGATCGAGGATGTGGACATCGTCGATGACAGCCACATCATCGTGGGCAACGACAACAACTATCCCTTCTCGATGGGGCGGGACATGAACACGCAGGACGACAACGAGCTGATCCTGCTGGAGGTCGGCGACTTCCTGAAGGCGCGGGCCGAGTAAGGCCCGCGCCCAAGGGGGTCGTCACGCGGTGACGGCCCCGACTTGGCGATCGGCGCGGCCCGACAGGCGGACCAGCACGATGCCACCGGCCACGATCGCCGCGCCGATGAAGGGTGCGGCGGTCAGGCCCATCCCCTGCACGACCATCCCGCCGATCCAGGCCCCAAGCGCGATCCCCAGGTTGAACGCGCCGATGTTCAGCCCCGAGGCGACATCGACCGCGTCCGGGCTGACCTCTCGGGCGATCTGCACGACATAGGATTGCAGCGGCGGCACGTTGGCGAAGGCGAAGCCGCCCCACAGGGCCACGACCGCGATGGCCGCCACGGGCGAGGGCAGCGCCACGCCAAGCGCCGCCAGCATCACGGCCAGACCGCCGAAGATCACGGTCAGCGCGGGCACCGGACCCATCCGGTCGGCCAGCTTGCCGCCGATGATGTTGCCTGCCGCGACCGAGGCGCCATAGACCAGGATCACGATGCTGACCGCCCCTGCGCCAAGGCCCGTCACCTCGTTCAGCATCGGCGCAAGATAGGTGAAGGCCACGAAGTTGCCGCCATAGCCGACCGCCGTGATCGCATAGACCAGGAGCAGCCGCCCCGAGGTCAGCACCCGCGCCTGCGCCCGCAGGCCCGGCGCGCTGGCCTGGCGCAGGTTCGACGGAACCAGCACCGCCGAAGCGATCAGCCCCAGGATGCCAAGCGCCACGACGCCCAGGAAGGTCGACTGCCAGCCGAATGCCTGCCCGATCCACGTCCCGAGCGGTACGCCCGTCACCAGCGCGACGGTCAGGCCAAGGAACACCAGCGCGATGGCCGAGCTTTCACGCTCGCGGTCCACGAGGTCGGTCGCGATGGTCGAGGCGATGGCGAAGAACACGCCATGGGCAAGCCCGGTGGCAAAGCGCGCGGCGATCAGCGCCTCGTAGGACGGGGCGAAGGCCGCGAAGGCGTTGCCCGCGATGAACAGGACCAGCAGCGACAGCAGCAGCCGCTTGCGCGGCATCCGGCCCGCCAGCGCGGTCAGGACGGGCGCCCCGATCGTCACGCCAAGCGCATAAAGGCTGACCAGCAACCCCGCCGAGGGCAGCGAGACGCCCAGATCGGCGGCGATGGTGGGGATCAGGCCGACGATCACGAATTCCGTGGTGCCGACGGCGAAGGCGCTGATGGTCAGCGCCCAAAGGGCAAGAGGCATTGGATCACTCCATCCGTTCGAATTGACTGGCGAACAGATGGACGCGCGGAGGCTTTGCGTGAACCGACAGTTGTGGAAAGGGTCGTTGCGCGGGGCGCACGAATAAGGAAAGGCCGCCCGCGATGGGCGGCCCATTCCGGTGTCAGGCCAGTTCCGGTGTCAGGCCAGTTCGGCCCGAAGCACCTTCTCGATCTGGTCCAACGGGTGGTTGGTCAGGGTCTTCGGAACCTCGCCCACCACGCGGGATGCGACCTCCTTGTGCATCTTGTCGCGCAGCTCGGCCAGAACCTTGGGCGCGGCGATCAGCACGATCCGGTCGAAACGGCCCTTGTGGGCGCGTTCGTACAGCATCTCGGCCAGGTGGTCGGCAAAGCGTTCCTTGGCAAGCTGGTGCCAGTCGGTATCCTCGTAGGCCGACCGGCCCGAGCCGACGCTCTGATGCTGACGTCCGGGGCGGTTGGCGGATTGCTCGCGGTCCGAGGGGTTCTCCTGCTTCTCCTCGTCGTGGATGCGCAGGTCCAGCAGGTCCTGGTCGCCGTGATTGACAAGGAACAGCGCCTTTTCGCCATCCGCGATCAGGACCCAGGTGCCATTGGTCAGGTTATCAAGCGACATCAGCGGTTCTCCTCGCCCAGGTTCGAGGTTCCGGGCTTTTCCTCGTCGGCCTTGTGGGGGCGGGTGGTGCCCGCGGGCTTCTCGGCCGTGCGCTTCATCTCGTCCTCGGTGCCGATGGCGCGGGCCAGGTTGCCGCCCTCGCGCCCGCCATGCGCCGGAGCGCCTGCCGGATCGTCACCCAGGATACGGTCGGTATCGCGGCTGCCGTCCTTGGACTGAATTCGTTCTGCCATGATGTCCTCCGCAGTCGTTGTGCAGGGGACCAACACGGGCGTTCGGGCCGCAGTTCCTTATCGCCTCAGGACAGGTAGTTCCGGGCGACCGCGATGGCGACGGCCTGCGTGCGCGTCTTGGCCCCCAGCTTGCTGCAGGCCTTCAGCGCACGCTGCTTGACGGTCGATTCCGCGATCCCGAGGCTTTCGGCAGTGTCCGATTGGCCAAGCCCGTCGCGGAAGCAGCGCAGCACCTCCAGCTCGCCCGCGGTCAGGGCGGCGCGGTTCGTGACCAGGTCCGTCCACAGCGTGAAGCGCGCCTGCGCCATCGAGATCTCGTCATCGGTGAATTCGCGATCGGGATGGGACAGGGTCAGGAACGACCGCTTGCCCGCCACCTTGCGAGAGATCGCGACGCCATAGTTCAGCCGGAAGGACCGCGCGGCGTTCATCACCCCGCGAAGGTCGGGAATCCGCACCTCGGACCAGCGCGCGGAACCGTCATGGGTCATCGTCCACATGGCGATGGGATCCCCGAAGAAATAGTTGCGATCCTCGTAGATGCGCCGCCACGCGTCGGGATAGGCGTTATGCAGGTGCTCCGGCCCCCGATAGGTCAGGTTGAACCCCATGATCCAGCCCGTGGGTGCCAGCTCGTGCATGCGGGCGATCTCTTCGTCGAAATTCGGGATCAGGTCGTGCAGCATGGGCCCTCGGCTATGGTTAACCATAGCATATGTCTTTTCGGACATACTGAAAAGGCAACCTAATCGGTTTTCACGCGACTTTCACGCCTGGTGGTACCATCCATTTCGGATCGTCCATCCAAAAGGAGAAATCGAATGGATACCGGTACCAGGGAACCCAAGCTGGCGACTGCCGAGTTCAGCCGGGACATGGTCGAGACCATGCTCGCCTATTTCGACGCCTATGCCGACGAAGGTGTCCTCAAGGTCGAAGTTACGTCCTGGGGGTTGTGGCTTCCCAACAAAGTCACCGGCGGGCGCCAGTTCCTCGGCCTCGCGAAGCTTCCCGATTGCATCAAGCAGTAAGAAAGGACCGACCATGCAGGACGCACCCATCACCATCGACACCATCAGCCTGCCGCGCGACATGCATCGCTTCGACCTGGTGGCCAGCTTCTTCAAGCTGCGCAAGCAGATCTTCGTGGACCGCATGTCCTGGCCCCTTCACCACGCCGAGGGGATCGAGTTCGAGCAGTACGACACCTTCAACGACACCGTCTATGTCATCGCGCATCGCAACGGCCAGGCCGTCGGCGGGGCGCGGCTGAAGCCCACCGATTGCAGCTTCGGGGCGGGCAGCGTCGTCTACAGCTACATGATCCGCGACGCGCATCTGGGGCTGCTGCCGGGGATGCCGACGAACCTGTGCCATGACGAACCGCCCGTCGATCCGCGCGCGTGGGAGCTGACGCGCTTTGCCGCCCTGCCCGTGCCGGGCCTGGCCGAGCGCATCCTCGAGGCCTCGAACGACTACCTGTTCGGGATCGGCGCAAGCGACTGCCTGTTCCTGGGGCCGCCCGCCTTCCTGCGCATGGCGACGCGCCTTGGCTGGACCCCGCAGAAGATGGGCGACCTGGTGTCGAACGACGACGGCAAGTTCCTGGCCTTCTCCTGCGCGGTGCGCCAGCCCGAGATGCCTGCCATGGCGGCCTAGCAGGAGGCGGCCGTCCTCGACGGGGTTTCGTTCACGATCAGCCTGCCCGCGCCCAACCGCGCGCGCAGGCTGCGCGACGTTCTGTCGATCGCAACCGTCACCAGCGCCGTCGCGACCAGGATCACGACGGCGCGGTCCATGCGCAGTTCCGCGATGGCGTCGTCCAGGAAGAACCCGAGCGTGGCGATCCCCAGGATCCCCATGATCGCTGATTCGCGGATGATGATCTCCCACCGGTAGAGGCACAGCGCCACGAAGCTGCCGAACAGGCGCGGCGCGATTTCCCAGCCCCACAGCGTCAGCCCGCGCGGCGCGTCGGGGCGCAGGGTCAGGCCGCGCGCCTGACGGCCCAGAAGATGCGCGATGATCGCCCCGTTATGCAGCGCCAGCGCAAGGATCGCGGGCAGCATCGACGGGCCCCAGACCTGCAGGAACAGGAAGGCCAGCATGTATTCGGGAAAGGACCGCAGCACGACCAGCACAAGGTTCCCGATCCACGCGCCCACGCGGCCTGCGACGCGCGGCACCACCAGCGCCTGCCCCGCGAAGGCCACCAGCCCGGTCAGGACCAGCGCGATCTGCGCCACGACCATCGTGGCCCACAGTCCCGGCAGGATCGCGCCCGTCAGCATGTCCCACGCCCAGGGCGCCAGCGATGCGGGATCGCCCTGCCGCAGCGGCGCGGGCACGATGTCGCTGGTCAGGAACCGCCACAGCGCGCCCCGCCCCATCGGCGGCGCATCGACCTGCGACATGACGGCGGCGGCGGCCAGCAGCCAGCCCGCCACCAGCCGCGGGCGCATCCACAGCCGCACCGTTCCGATCAGCGCGACATAGATGACCATGACCGCCCCCGCCGCGCCGTAATGGCCCTGCCGGAAGAAGGTATCCAGCTGGAAGCCCAGTGTCGGCAGCCCTACGAAGCCCAGCACAGCCGAGGACCGCAGCCCGCATTCCAGCCGATAAAGCGCATAGCTGGCCATCTCGGGCCGCGCCAGGGGCACCCGCGCCCAGAGGAACCTGCTCAGCGGATCGACCCTGTCGCCCAGCCAGTCCGAGGGGCGGCGGTCGGCCTCGTCCAGGATCTCGGACATGACCTTGGCGAAGATCCCCGCATAGGGCAGCGCGATGGCCAGCACCCCCGTCCAGGCGCCGATGCCCAGCACCTGCATCAGCAGCAGCGCCCAGAACAGCTCATGCACCGAACGCAGCGCGATGGCCGTCCAGCGCACCCCGCGCATGGCATAGAAGGGCGCCATCAGCAGCCCCGCCACCCCGCCAAGCGCGACACCCGCGATGGCGAAGCCGACCGTCAGCGCGACGGCCCACAGGATCTGCTCGATCCCCGCGAAATCGGGCGACAGGAACCCCCGCGCCATGCGCGACAGCGCGGCCCAGGGGTCGTGCCCCGCGACCGTCAGATCGGCGAAGGGCAGCAGGATGACGGCCAGCGCCGTGAAGCCCGCAACCACCGCCAGCCGCGAGATCCTAGCGGGCATAGAGATCCTCGACCGTGGCGGCGTCCAGTTCGGCGATGGGCGCGTCGATCAGGATGCGCCCGCCCCGCAGGCCGATCACCCGCGTCGCGAATTCGCGGGCCAGGCCCACATCGTGCAGCGCAAGGATCGCGGTGGGAAAGGCCGCGCGGATCTCGGCCGCAAGGGCCGTGGCCTGCACGGGATCGACGGCCGACAGCGGCTCGTCGCCCAGGATGACGTCACCGCCGCGATGGATGGCGCGGGCCAGCGCGACGCGCTGCTGCTGGCCGCCCGACAGCGCCTCGACCGGGCGGTCGGCCTCGGGGGTCAGGCCCACGCGGGCCAGGACCGCCAGCGCGGCATCGCGGTCCGCGCGGCGCGGACGGATCAGCGTGGCCAGGTTGCGCAGCGCCCCGTGATCGTCCAGCCGCCCCATCAGCACGTTGCGCAGCGCGCTCAGCTGCGGGACCAGCGCGGTATCCTGCGGCACCAGCGCGACGCGCCGGTCGCCAAGCGCGCGGTGCAGCGCGCCCAGCAGCGTCGATTTCCCCGACCCGCTGCGGCCCAGCAAGGCCACGCGTTCGCCGGGACGGACGGTCAGCCGGACATCCGACAGCACGGGCGTGCCGCCGTGACCCAGATCCTGGCCGTCCAGATGCAGCATCAGTCCAGCAGGTCCAGCTGGCGGGCGACATCCTCGATCGGGGCATAGTCGTCGTTCGTGGCCGGGATGAAGCCCTCGCGCGGGAAAGCCGCCAGCAGCTCGGGATCGTCCATGCCGATCAGCGCGGCCTGCACGCGATCGGCGAAGCCTTCGCCCCAACGCGCATCGACATCGCCGCGGATGGTCCAGTTGTAGTCGGGATAGGGCGGCGTCTTCCAGACGACCTTGGCGGTCTCGACCTCGGGGGCGCCTTCGGCGACGGCCTGGTCATAGACGGCAAAGTTCAGCGCGCCCACGTCCCACGCGCCCGATGCGACCAGCCGCAGCGTCTGGCTGTGATCGCCCGAGAAGCCGACGCGGTCGAAGAACGCCTCGGGCGCCTCGCCGGTCTCTTCGCGGATGTGGAATTCGGGCATCAAGCGACCCGAGGTCGAGGTCTTGGCGCCGAAGGTGAAGGACATGCCCTTCGCGGCCTCGGGGAAGGCGTCGGATTCGGTCAGGCCGGTTTCGGTGTTCGCGATGAAGTAGGTCACGAATTCCGCATCCTCGGTGCCCTGCGCGATGGCGCGGGCATCCTCGACCAGCAGGCGGGCCTGCACGCCGGACAGGCCGCCGAACCATGCCAGCTGCACCTGGTCGTTGCGGAAGGCGGTGACCGCCGCGGGATAGGATTTCACGGGCACGAACTCGACCGGGACGCCAAGCTCGTCGGTCAGGTATTCGGCCACGGCGCCGAAGCGTTCGGCCAGGCGGGTCTCGTCCTCGTCCGGGATGGCCGAGAAGTAGAGCGTGTCCTGCGCCTGCGCGGCGCCGGCAAGCAGCATCAGAAGGGCGGTGAGGCGGGCGATCATCCGGGGAACCTTTCGCAGATTGTCAGTGCCCCCATTACCAACCGCCGCCCCCGCCCGCTAGAGCGTGGCGCCGTTTTCCTCGACCACCGCCTCCATCGCGACATGGCTGGAGGTTCCCAGCACGAAGGGCAGCGTCGAGATGCGTTCCGCCATGATCTGCCGGTAATGCGCCATGTCGCGCGACCGCACCTTGATCAGATAGTCGAACCCCCCCGCGATCATGTAGCATTCCTCGACCTCGGGGATGGCGCGGACGGCCTCGTTGAAGGCATCCAGCGCCTTCTGCCGCGTGTCGCTGACGCGCACCTCGACATAGGTGACATGGGTCAGGCCCAGCCGCACGGGCGACAGGATCGCGCGGTAGCCGGTGATCAGGCCCGCATCCTCCAGCTGCTTGATGCGGATGGCGACGGGCGTCTTCGACAGGCCCACCTTGCGCGCCAGTTCCGTCACCGGGATGCGGGCATTGGCGGTCAGTTCGGCCAGGATGCGGCGGTTGATCGGGTCGAGGATCTCTGTCATGTCTGAAAAACGGTCCCATTTCGGTCTGAACGACCATCGCATGGGGCATCATTGGTCACAATGCCCATTCGTCGCGCTGTATGCTGGCGCAAAGACCAAGGATCACGCCATGAATTTCGATTCCTCCGCCAAGTTCCAGCCCGAAGCCCCGCTGCTGGCCCGCCTGATCGCCGATGCGAACCTCGATGCCGCCACGCGGGCGCGCATCTCGGGGCGTGCGGCCGATCTGGTCCGCGCCATCCGCGCGCAGTCGCGCCCCACCATGATGGAGGCGATGCTGGCCGAATACGGGCTGTCCACCCGCGAAGGGATCGCCCTGATGTGCCTGGCCGAGGCGATGCTGCGCGTCCCCGACCGCGCCACCATCGACGCGCTGATCGAGGACAAGATCGCGCCCTCGGACTGGGGGCGCCACCTGGGCGAAAGCTCGTCCAGCATGGTCAACGCCTCGACCTGGGCGCTGATGCTGACGGGCCGCGTGCTGGCCGAGGAAAGCCCCGGCATCGCGGGCACGCTGCGCGGGGCGATCCGCCGCGTGGGCGAGCCCGTCATCCGCACCGCCGTCACCCGCGTCATGCGCGAGATGGGCCGCCAGTTCGTTCTGGGCCAGACCATCGAGGACGCGCTGGACCGCGCCCGCGGACAGGAGGCCAAGGGCTATACCTACAGCTATGACATGCTTGGCGAGGCCGCGATGACCGCCGAGGATGCAGCCCGCTATGCCGCCGAATACCGTGCGGCCATCGCGGCCATCGCGAAATCCTGCGACAAGGGCACGGTCGCGAAGAACCCCGGCATCTCGATCAAGCTGTCGGCCCTGCATCCCCGCTACGAGGTCGCGCAAGAGGCCCGCGTGATGGAGGAACTGGTCCCCGTCGTCCGCGACCTGGCCCGCCAGGCCCGCGCCGCCAACATGGGCCTGAACATCGACGCCGAGGAACAGGACCGGCTGGCCCTGTCGCTGCGCGTGATCGAGGCCGTGCTGCCCGATCCCGAACTGGCGGGCTGGGACGGTTTCGGCGTCGTGGTCCAGGCCTATGGCAAGCGCGCGGGCGCGGCGATCGACCGGCTCTATGCGCTGGCAGAAGCATCCGACCGACGCATCATGCTGCGCCTGGTCAAGGGCGCGTATTGGGATACCGAGATGAAGCGCGCCCAGGTCGAGGGGTTGCAGGACTTCCCGCTGTTCACCGCCAAGACCGCGACCGACGTGTCCTATGTCGCGCTGGCGCGCAAGCTTCTGGGCATGACCGACCGCATCTATCCGCAATTCGCGACGCATAACGCCCATTCGGTCGCCGCCGTCCTGGAAATGGCCGACGGCCAGCCCTTCGAGTTCCAGCGCCTGCACGGCATGGGCGAACGCCTGCACGACATCGTGCTGAAGAACGAGGGCACCGCCTGCCGCATCTATGCCCCCGTGGGCAAGCACCAGGACCTGCTGGCCTATCTGGTGCGCCGCCTGCTGGAGAACGGCGCGAATTCCAGCTTCGTGAACCAGATCGTCGACGAGGAGGTCACCCCCGAGGAGATCGCCGTCGACCCCTTCGACGCGCTTGAGACCGCGCAGGCGCCCGCGTCGCTGGTCGCGCCCGACGCGATCTATGGCGAGGGGCGCGTGAACTCGATGGGGTTCGACCTGACCGCCGATGACGTGCTGGCCCGCATCGACCAGGCCCGCCGCGTCGACTTTGCCGATGCCGGTCCGATCACCGCCTGCGAGGCCAGCGGCCCGCAGGTGCAGGTCCTGAACCCCGCCACCGGTGCGCCCGTCGCGATGGCCGGCCATGCCGATGCCGCGACCGTCGATGCGGCCATCGCCGCCGCCGCGCCCTGGGATGCCGCACCCGCCGAACGCGCCCGCATCCTGCGCCATGCCGCCGATCTCTACGAGGCCGATTTCGGTCCGATCTTCGCCCTGCTGGCCGCCGAGGCCGGCAAGACGATGAACGACGCCGTGGCCGAGCTGCGCGAGGCGGTCGATTTCCTGCGCTACTATGCCGCGCAGGGCGAAGGCCGCACGGATGCCCCGCGCGGGCGCATCGCCGCGATCAGCCCCTGGAACTTCCCGCTGGCGATCTTCACCGGCCAGGTCACGGCCGCGCTGATGGCCGGGAACGCGGTCCTGGCGAAACCGGCCGAGCAGACCACCCTGATCGCCGCCCATGCCGTGCGCCTGCTGCACAAGGCGGGCGTCCCCGCATCCGCGCTGCAGCTGCTGCCGGGCGACGGTGGCGTGACGGGCGCCGCCCTGACCGCCGATCCGCGCATTGACGGCGTCGTCTTCACCGGCGGCACCGACACCGCGCAGCTGATCGCACGCAGCGTGGCCCGCAACATGGCCCCCGGCACGCCCCTGGTGGCCGAGACCGGCGGCCTCAATGCCATGATCGTGGACAGCACCGCCCTGCCCGAACAGGCCGTGCGCGACATCGTGGCCTCCAGCTTCCGCAGCGCGGGCCAGCGCTGTTCGGCGCTGCGCTGTCTTTACGTGCAAGAGGACGTGGCCCCGCACCTGATCCGCATGATCAAGGGCGCGATGGACGAGCTGCGCGTGGGCGATCCGTGGCACATCTCGACCGATGTGGGTCCGGTGATCGACGACGAGGCACGCCAGGGCATCGCGGATTACCTGGAAGCCCATCGCGACCGTATCCTGCATTCGATCCCCGTGCCGCAGGGCGGGCACTTCATCGCGCCGACGCTGATCCAGGTGGACGGCATCCAGCAGATGGAGCGCGAGATCTTCGGCCCCGTCCTGCATGTCGCGACCTACAAGGCCCGCGATCTGGACCGCGTGATCGAGGCGATCAACGCGCGCGGCTACGGCCTGACCTTCGGCCTGCACACCCGCATCGACACCCGCGTGCAAGAGGTGACGGACGCGGTGCATGCGGGCAACCTCTATGTGAACCGCAACCAGGTCGGCGCGACGGTGGGCAGCCAGCCCTTCGGCGGCGAGGGGCTATCGGGCACCGGACCCAAGGCGGGCGGGCCGAACTATCTGCCGCGCTTCTATGCCCCCGAACCCGGCCAGCCCGGCACCGCATGGGACCGCGCGGACGATCCCGCACGCATCGCCCGCGCATTGCAGGACGCCCCCGCAGGCGCCCCGCGCGACGAGACGCTGATGCCCGGCCCCACCGGCGAGTTGAACCGCCTGGCATCCCTGCCCCGCGGTCCCGTTCTGTGCATGGGTCCCGGCACCGCGGCGGTCACCGCGCAGGCGCAGGCCGTCGAGGCGCTTGGCGGTCAGCCGGTGCAGGCGCAGGGCAGCCTCGATCCGCAGGCGCTGCGCGATCTGCCGGATCTGGCGGCGGTCCTGTGGTGGGGCGACGAGGCGACGGGCCGCGCCATGGCCGAGGCGCTGGCCCTGCGCGACGGCGCGCTGGTTCCGCTGATCGCGGCCAGGCCCGACCGCGCGCATCTGCGCCACGAACGCCACCTGTGCGTGGACACCACCGCGGCAGGTGGCAACGCCACCCTGCTGGCGGGCTAGGACAGGACCGGTCGCTCGTTCTTCAGGTGACGGGCGACCAGCCGCTTCTGACGGGCGGCATCGGGGACGTGGCGCGCCATGGGCCGCGCGTCCCCGCGCCGCAATTCGGGAAAGATCGTGAAGATCTCCTCTCGGCCCTCGTCGGTGATGCTGTCCATGGCCTGCGGGCCGGTATGCAGGCTCTCGGCGGGGGCACCCTCGGCCAGGACGATCTCGTGCCGGTCGAACATCAGGTGAAGATAGGTGACCTGCGTCACCTCCTTATCGACGAAGATCCCCGGCAGCGCGGTCAGCCGGATCGCGGGCAGCAGCACCTCCCGTTCGCCGAACATCCGTTCCGCGATGGCCGAGGACAGAAGGATGCGATGCTGGCGCGACACCAGCAGGTCGCGGCGCGGCAGCCCGCCGCCAAGCGCGCCAGAAAGGATGCGGACGGGGCGCAGCCGGGGGTTCGCCTCCATCTCGGGGCGGGTGATGCGGCGGCTGCCGACCCATGACAGCGGGCGCGGGCCGGAATCCTCGGTCAGGACCATGTCGCCCGGGCGCAGCGCCCGCACCGGAACCGCACCCGCAGGGGTCGCGATCAGCGTATCCGCCGCGAAGCAGACGACGCCCTGGTTGACGTTGAAGCCGGTCCCGTTCGGGTTGTTCACCCCGCTGCCATTCGCCACGACCCAGTTCGAAGTGTCCGAGACGCTTGCGATGACCTCTTCGCGGGTCGCGGTGGCGGGCAGGACGGCATCGCCCACCCATTCCATGTAATCGTTGTCGCCGTCGATGATGACCGCCCCGTTCGAGGTGGTCAGCCCCGTCCCGGTCAGGTTCGGTGTCTGGGCATCGTTGCCGTCGGCCTCGTTGCCGATGACGGCGATGAAGTTGGTGGGCGTCACGATGTCGCCGTCGCGGGTGCCCTGGAACGCCCAGAACATCTCGTTCGCGCCCGCCAGCGAGAAGCCTCCGCGGATATAGTCCAGCGTCCCCCCGGCATCCACGCTGGCCGAGCGGGTGGTCGTGTCCATGTCCACCGTCACGACGGTCCCCGGCGCGATGCCGCCTGCGGGAACGGTCCACTCCATCAGCTGCTCGTTTCCGAAGAAGCTGGTCCCGTTCCATTCGTCATCGGTGAAATAGATGACCTCGCCCGCGACCAGCGGAACGGTCGTGATGAAGGCCGCGTCGTTGTTGTCGGTATCCCAGCCGACAAAGATCAGATCACCGGGCGCAAGGGGCATGTCGCTTCCTTCGTCTTATCGGGTTGTCCATCGGGATCAGGCTAGCCGCCGCAGCACCGGCCCGCGCCTGCACAAAGGGCCAGTCGCTACCCAACAAGCATAGCACGCCTGTCCTTTGGGATAGTGCGACCGATCATCCCGGTCGGGTTTTCCGGCATCTCGCCAGCGCTTGACGCCACCGCCGGATCGGTCCACCCTGCCCGCACGTCAGGGGAGTCCCGCCAAGGGGACTGAGAGGCAGACGGGGGGAAACCCCGGTGACGCGACCCTTAGAACCTGAACCAGTTGATGCTGGCGTAGGAAGACCGAAGGGCAATCCCGCGAACCTTTGAAACAGGGTGCGGTCCTTTCGGGCCGCTGATGGCCCCTGCGCGGGCCGGACCGGTCCGCTTTCTGCCAAGGCTTTCACACTGGCTTTCCGCATGAGGAGACCCGGAATGAAAGACACGATCCCCGCAATCACCACCGGCCCGCTGCCGGCCTCGACCAAGATCCACGTGCCGGGCAGCCTGCACGACATCCGCGTGCCGATGCGCCGGATCGACCTGACCACGGGCGAGGGGCTGACTGTCTATGACAGTTCGGGCCCCTATACCGACCCCGACATCGCGATCGACATCGCCCGCGGCCTGCCACCCGTGCGCGGCGCGTGGCAGCGCGATCGCGGCGACGTGGCGCCTTATGACGGGCGCGCGGTGACGGATGCCGACAATGGCTTTGCCACCGGCGCTCGGCTGGTCGCGCCCTTCCCGCAGGCCCGCCAGCCCCTTGCGGCCACGGACGACCGTGCCGTGACGCAGCTCGCCTATGCCCGCGCGGGCATCGTCACGCCAGAGATGGAATTCGCCGCCATCCGCGAGAACGAGGGCCGCATCGCCGCCCACACGACCGATGGCGACCCGATGGGGGCCGTCCTGCCCGACCTCGTGACCCCGGAATTCGTCCGGGACGAGATCGCGGCGGGCCGCGCCATCATCCCGGCCAACATCAACCACCCCGAACTGGAGCCGGTCGTCATCGGCCGCAACTTCAAGGTCAAGATCAACGCCAATATCGGCAACTCGGCCGTGACCTCGTCGATGGAGGAAGAGGTCGAGAAGATGGTCTGGGCCATCCGTTGGGGGGCAGACACGGTCATGGACCTGTCCACCGGTCGCAACATCCACAACATCCGCGACTGGATCCTGCGGAACGCGCCCGTGCCCATCGGGACCGTGCCGCTGTACCAGGCGCTGGAGAAGGTCGGCGGCGTGGCCGAGGACCTGACATGGGAGATATTCCGCGACACGCTGATCGAACAGGCCGAGAAGGGCGTGGATTACTTCACCATCCACGCGGGCGTGCGGCTGCACATGATCCCGATGACCGCGAAACGCGTGACCGGCATCGTCAGCAGGGGCGGCTCGATCATGGCGAAATGGTGCCTGCACCATCACCGCGAAAGCTTCCTCTATGAACATTTCGACGAGATCTGCGACATCTGCCGCCGCTATGACGTCAGCTTCAGCCTGGGCGACGGGCTGCGTCCGGGGTCCATCGCCGATGCCAACGACCAGGCGCAATTCGCCGAGTTGCACACCCTAGGAGAGCTGACGAAGATCGCATGGGCCAAGGACTGCCAGGTCATGATCGAGGGGCCGGGTCACGTGCCCATGCACAAGATCAAGGCCAACATGGACGAGCAGCTGAAGCACTGCCACGAGGCCCCCTTCTATACCCTCGGGCCGCTGACGACCGATATCGCGCCGGGCTACGACCACATCACCAGCGCCATCGGCGCGGCGATGATCGGCTGGTTCGGGACTGCGATGCTCTGCTATGTCACGCCCAAGGAGCATCTGGGCCTGCCCGACCGCGACGACGTGAAGACCGGCGTGATCACCTACAAGATCGCGGCCCATGCGGCGGATCTTGCCAAGGGGCATCCCGGCGCGCAGGCCCGCGACGATGCGCTGTCCAAGGCCCGGTTCGAGTTCCGCTGGATCGACCAGTTCAACATCGGCCTCGACCCCGACACCGCGCGCGGCATGCATGACGAGACGATGCCCGCCGAGGCCCACAAGGTCGCGCATTTCTGTTCGATGTGCGGGCCGAAATTCTGCTCGATGCGGATCAGCCACGACATCCGCGCCGAGGCCGAGAAGACCCGCGGCATGGAGGAGATGGCCGAGAAGTTCCGCGAGGGCGGCAGACTGTACGTCCCGGTCGAGGACTGACGGCCTCCCTCCCCGCGGGGAAGGTCTGCGGGGAAGGTTCGAAACACGCAGAGGGCGAGAAGCATCGTGCGGCAGGAATTGCTGCGCGATGCGAAAACATGCGGCATCCGGCATGTGTAAGTGCTGAAAATCCTTCTTTCCACCTAACCGAAAGGTTAGGTTTCTCGTTAAGGTTAACACAACCCGGACGAGAACGGCCCCGTGCGGCGTTCGATACCGGGCCCTGATGCGGGATGCTGCCCATGACCCTCGAGACCGTCGATCCCGGTTCCGACCTTCTGCGCCACCTGACGATGGTGCAGGTCAAGTTCTCGGGGGTGCATATCGGCGGCGGGATCTATCTGACGGCGAACCATCGCCCATCGGAGGGGGGGGCAAGCTCGGCGACGCCACAGCGTGGGCTGGATGGCGAAACATCGTCGCATCGGGCCGAAGAATCCGATTTCACGCTGCCTGCCGATTCGACCACATGGGACGATTACAAGGACCCGGACGGCTTCGTCTATGCCGGCTATGACATCGCGATGCAGGCCGACGCCCGCGCCGAGGGCGAGCGGTACGACGGCCCGGCAGCACCGATGCTGATCATGTCCGATCCGGCGGACCTGATCGGCGCGCAGGCTTGGGTGACGGGCTATCTCTCGAACCCGACGGACGGAACGACCCGCTACGAAACCCCTTACGAGACGTCCGGCACGATCGCGGGCTCGGTGGATTACGATGTGAACGGCGATCCGGGGCGGACCTGGAACGTCACGGGCGTCCAGGTCGAAGGCGGCATGAGCGGTGGCGGAACTTGGGCAACCTATACCACCCCTGACGGCCAGACCGGCGAATACCTGATCGGGACCGCGGCCAGGACCTATGGCAGCGGCGGCTACTCTACCGATCTGTCGGCGCAGTATCACGACCTTGCCGCCGCGATCGAGGCGTTGGATGGCGAGGATGCCCGCAGCGCGGACGACTTCGCCCGGAATACTCTGGTCTCCGGCCAGTCCGCCGGTTCGAGCGATACCACGGTGATCGGGACCTTCTTCCACGAAGACCTCTGGGGCGGCGTCAACGACGATCTGCTGTTCGGGGCGGGCGGCGACGACAGGCTGTGGGGCGGCGATGGCGACGACACGCTGGACGGTGGCGACGGCCACGACACCCTGACGGGGGGCGCGGGGCGTGATGTCTTTGCCGGCATGGGGTCCGGGAACGACGTCATCACCGATTTCGACGCCACCGAGGACGTGATCGACCTCGCCAGCTTCTTTCCCAGCATGGCCGCATTGCGCGACGCCTGCACCGAGAACGCGGACGGCTCGATCACCATCATGCTGGCGGCTCCCGGCGCGACCGCGACCGGACAGCTGACGCTGGTCGGCGTGTCGGCAGCCCAGCTGAACGGCGCCGCGCTGATGGTGACGTGCTTCGCGTCGGGCACCATGATCCGCACCCCGCACGGCCCCCGCCCGATCGAGGCGCTGACCGATGGCGACCTGGTGCTGACGCGCGACAACGGCGCGCAGCCCGTCCTGTGGAAGGGCACCCGCGCCATGTCGCCGGTCGAGCTGCTGTGCCAGCCGCAGCTGTGCCCCATCCGCATCCGCGCGGGCGCGCTCGGCCCGGGCTGCCCTTCGGCGGACCTTGTCGTCTCACCCCAGCACCGCATCCTGATCCGGTCGGGCATCGCGCGGCGCATGTTCGGCGCCTCGGAGGTGCTGGTGGCCGCCAAGCAGCTTCTCGGGATCGATGGGATCGAGGCGATGCCGCCCTCGGCGGTCACCTATCACCACATCCTGCTGCCCCGCCACGAGATCGTCTTCGCGAACGGCGCCGAGGCCGAGACCTTCTTTGCCGGTCCGCAGGCCATGGCCGCGCTGGACGACGCGCAGCGCGACGAGATCCTAGCGATATTCCCCGAGCTGCGCGACGGCCCCATGCCGGGGGCGCGCACCCTTCCCTCGGGGCGGCAGGGGCGGCAACTGGCGATGCGGCACCGCAAGAATGCCCGCCCGCTGGTCGCCGCCCTCGACTGATCCTCAGGCCGGGACGGCCATCGCCGCGCACAGCTCGGCGATGCGGGTCATCGCGTCCTCCATCACCTCGTCTGGCACGGTCAGCGCGATGCGCACCAGGTTCGCGGCCTCGGCCCCGAAAGAGCTGCCGGGCATGACCGCCACGGATTTCTCCTGCATCAGGCGCCATGCGAAGGCGTCGCCGTCAAGACCGGTGCCCCCCACATCGACCATGATGAACATGCCGCCGCGGGGCATGTCGGCGCGCAGGCCCGGTATCGCCTGCACGGCCCGCTGCACGATCCCCGCGCGGCGCGCGAAGGCGGTGCGAAGCCTGTCGGCGGTATCGACATGGCCGCGCAGCGCAGCCTCGGTCATGTCCGCGATGAAGGGCTGGTTGCCGAACAGCATCGTCTCCGAGATGGGCAGAAGCCGGTCGCAGAATTCCTCGGGTCCGATGGCCCAGCCGCTGCGGAAGCCCGTCGCCGCGAAGGTCTTCGAGATCGACGAGACGACCACGACCCGATCCCTCAGGCGCGCGATCTGCAGGGGGGATGCGAATTCGCCCGCGAAGATCAGCTTCTCGTAGACCTCGTCGCAGACGATCCACAGGTCATGGGCGACGGCCAGATCGCCGATGCGTTCCAGCACGTCCATGGGGATGATCGCGCCCGTCGGGTTGTGGGGCGTGTTCAGCAGCAGGACGCGGCTTTCGGGGGTGATCGCGGCGGCCAGGGCGTCGGGCTGCAGGACGAACCCGTCCTCCATCCGCAGGGGCACGGGCTGGACATGGGCGCCCGTCGCGCGGACGACGCCTTCATAGGTCGCATAGTAGGGATCGCCGATCAGCACCCCCTGCCCGTCCTGCACCAGCGCCTGCATCACGGCATAGAGCGCGGTCTGCGTGCCGGGGAAGCACAGGATGTTTCCGGGCGCGATCTCGGGCATGCGCGGGAGATAGGTGTCGATCAGGGCCTCGATCAGGTTCCCCTCGCCCCGCCCGTTGGAGTAACGGGTGCGGCCCGCGTTCAGCGCGTCGATGCAGGCGCGGATCAGCGCCGGATCAGTGGTGATGTCGGGCTCTCCGATGGTCAGCTCGATCACGGGATCGCCTGCCGCGATCGCGGCGCGCGCGGCATTGTGCAGCGCCCATTTGTCGCCGCCCAGATCGGCAAGCCTGTCGGTGATGTCGGCATAGCGCATGGCATGTGTCCCTTGTGTCATTGTCCCGCCCGATGGCGGAGAAGCGTTTCTTCCGGCAATCGCAGGATGTCCTCGGCGGCGCGAAGGCCGATGGCGGCCAGTTCGCGCGGATCGTACAGCCCGTGTTCCAGCGACCCTTCCAGCCACAGCCCGTCGATCAGCCCGTTCAGCGCGATGGCCAGCCGCCGGCAATCGGTGGGTGTCGCGGGCAGGTCATGGGCCACACGGACCGGCGCGATCATGACCTGCAGCATCTCCAGGAATTCGCGGTATCCGTCGCGGTGGATCGCGGCATAGGCGGCATCCGACCGGATCATCCCGATGAAGGTCGCCCAGAGCGACAGCTTGAAATCCGACAGGTTCGGGGCCGACAGGTTGGCCTCGACAAAGCCCGCCAGCCGCGCATCCGCATCCGTCCCGCCTAGATCGGCCTGTTCCGCGGCGGTCGAGATCAGCTGTCCGATCAGATGGGCATAGGCCGCGTGCAGCATCTCCTCCTTGGATGCGAAATAGTGCCGGATCAGTCCCGCCGACACGCCCGCCCGTTCCGCGATGCGCCGGGCCGAGGCCGCGTTGATCCCGCAATCCGCGATCACCGCCAGCGTGGCCTCCAGCAGGTCGTTGCGGCGCGCATCCTCGGACAGGCGCTGGAAGCTGCGCCGGGTCATGCCGGGGTGACTGCCCAATATACGGGCAGTGCGCATGCAAAAGGCAGATCCGCCCATTTTTCCATCGAAATGCAGCCTCCGTTCGGGTAACCACTGTCATCGCGGCGCTATTGTTTTACAGTCGTACAACAAGACGGGAAATTCAACCCGTCGACGCCACCAACGCGAAAGGACAGGAATGCAGGACGACCCCGCCATCCAGATCACCGATCTGCACAAGAGCTTCGGTGATGCGCATGTGCTTCGCGGCGTGACGCTGACGGCCCGTCCGGGCGACGTGGTGGCCGTGATCGGCGGGTCGGGTTCGGGCAAGTCCACGATGCTGCGCTGCATCAACCTGCTGGAACAGCCCAGCTCCGGCAGCATCGCCATCCGGGGCGAGGAATACCGCATGCGTCCCGGCCACGGCGGCCTCGTGCCCGCCGATCCGCGGCAGGTCCAGCGCATCCGCGCCCAGCTGGGCATGGTGTTCCAGAACTTCAACCTGTGGCAGCACCGCACCGTGCTGGGCAACGTGACCGAGGTTCCGGTCCATGTCCTGGGCCTGCCCCGCGCGCAGGCCGAGGACCGCGCCCGCGCCGCGCTGGAACGGGTGGGCATGGCCGACAAGGCCGATGCATGGCCCGCGCATCTGTCGGGCGGCCAGCAGCAGCGTGCCGCCATCGCCCGCGTGCTTGCGGTCGATCCGCTGGCCATGCTGCTGGACGAGCCGACCTCGGCGCTGGACCCCGAACTGGTGGGCGAGGTGCTGGCCGTGATCCGCGACCTGGCCGCCGAACGGCGCACGATGATCCTCGTGACCCATGAGATGCGTTTTGCCCGCGACGTCGCCAGCCACGTGGTCTATCTGCGCGACGGCAGGATCGAGGAACAGGGCCCGCCCGAGCAGATCTTCGGCGACCCCCGGTCGCCCCATCTGCGGCAATTCCTCGGGAATGCCGCGTGACACCGCAACAGGAGAGAACATGACACGCATCCTAGCAGCCCTTGCCATAGCAACCGGCCTTGCCACCCCGGCAATGGCCGAGGTCATGAAGGTCGGCGTCTCGGCCGAACCCTATCCGCCCTTCTACACGCCCGATGCCAGCGGCGAATGGACCGGCTGGGAGGTGGACTTCATGCACGAGATGTGCGCCCGCATCGGCGAGGAATGCGAAGTCACCCCCATCGCGTGGGAAGGCATCATCCCCGCGCTGAACACCGGCAAGATCGACATGATCGTGGGTTCCATGTCGATCACGCCCGCGCGCGCGGAACAGATCAGCTTCTCGGACAAGTATTACGACACGCCCACCGGCCTGATCGTCGCCAAGGGCAGCAAATACGGCAACAGCCCCGAGGCGCTGGAAGGCGCGATCATCGGCGCGCAGTCCGGCTCGATCCAGCAGGTCTATGCCGAGAAGTATTACGGCGACGTGGCCGGGCAGATCCGCGTCTACCAGACGCTGGACGAGGAACTGCAGGATCTTGCGGCGGGCCGGCTGGATGCCGTGATCGGTGACGCGCTGGCGATGGACCCGTTCATCAACTCGGATGAGGGACAGGCCTGCTGCGAATACCTGGGCGCGGTGCAGAACGACCCCGAGGTGCTGGGCTATGGCGTGGGCGTCGGCCTGCGCAAGGACGATACCGAGCTGCTGGGCCGCGTGAACGCCGCCATCGCGGAAATCCGCACCGACGGCACCTATGCCAAGCTGGCCGAACCCTGGTTCAACATCGACATCTACGGCGAGTGACGCCCGCTTGGCCGGCCCCGCCATCGGGGCCGGTCGCATCAGACACGACAGAACGGACGCGATCTTGTTTCAGTCCATCGACTTCGGGCTTCTGGCCCTGAACTCTCCGGGTTGGGGGGGCGCGCTGCTTGCGGGCTTCTGGCGCTCGATCCAGCTGGCTGCGGGCGGGTATGCCCTGGGCATCGTCATCGGCATCCTGGGCGCTGTGGCCAAGCTCTATGGCGGGCGGGTGTCCCGCGACCTGGCCGAAATCTATACCATGACCATCCGCGCGGTGCCCGAACTGGTGCTGATGCTGATCTTCTACTATGCGGGCACGGACCTGCTGAACCGGCTGATGGGCCTGTTCGGCGCCGGGGGCGTCGACGTGAACGGGCTTGCCGCGGGGATCCTGGTCATCGGCCTCGTGCAGGGGGGGTACACCACCGAGGTGATCCGCGCCGCGATCCTTGCCGTGCCGCGCGGCCAGATCGAGGCCGCGCATTCCTTCGGCATGTCCCCCATGCGCGTCATGCGCCGCATCACCCTGCCCGCCATGCTGCCCCATGCCATTCCCGGCATGGCGAACCTGTGGATGATCGCCACCAAGGACACCGCGCTTCTGGCGGTGATCGGCTTCAGCGAACTGACGCTGGTGACCAAGCAGGCGGCGGCCGCGACGCGGGAATATTTCCTGTTCTTCATCGCGGCGGGGCTTCTGTACCTGGTCCTGACGCTTGGATCGAATGTCGTCCTGCGCCTGTTCGAGCGCCATGCCCGCCGCGGCATGGTCGCCCCGCGCTGAGAGAGGGGGAAACACGATGCCCGACATGGACACGATCACCCCCCTTCGCCCCACGACCGGCGCCCAGCTTCTGGCGGGCCTGCGCGGATTGCTGATGCCCCACCGGCTGATCATGCTGGCGCTGGCCCTGACGGGGCTTGCGGCGATGGTCACGCAGATGGACTGGTCCTGGCTGCCCGCCTATCTGCCGCGGCTGTGGGGCGGGCTTCTGACGACGCTGTGGATGCTTGCGGGCAGCGTGGCCTTGGGCTTCGCGCTGGCGCTCCCCTTGGGCGTGGTGCAGGTCATCGGCCCGCGCCCGCTGCGCTGGCTGGCATCGGGCTTCTGCACCGTGGTGCGCGGCACGCCGCTGCTGCTGCAGCTCTGGCTGCTCTATTACGGGCTGGGGTCGCTTTTCGCGGCCTATCCCGTCATCCGCGAGACCTGGGCCTGGCCCTACTTGCGCGAGGCGTGGCCCTATGGGCTGCTGGCGCTGACCATTTCCTTCGCCGCCTATGAGGGCGAGGTGATGCGCGGCGCCTTCGCCGGCGTCCCCAACGGAGAGCTGGAGGCCGCCCGCGCCTTCGGCATGTCCCCGCGCAAGGTGTTCTTCCGCGTCTGGCTGCCGCGCGCCGTCCATCGCGCCCTGCCCGTCCTGACCGGAGAGATCATCCTGCAACTGAAATCGACCCCGCTGATCGCGACGATCGCGGTCGCCGATCTCTATGCGATCGTCACGCGGGTCCGGCAGGCGACGCTGCTGACCTACGAGCCGCTGCTGCTGCTGGCGGGGATCTATCTCTGCCTCAGCGCGGTCCTGACGATCGCGCTGAGATGGCTGGAAGGGCGGATGCCCTCGGGGGGCTGAGGCCCCCCCTTCCTTCAGTCGCGGAAATCGGGGGCGGTGCGGTCCAGCATGCGCAGATGCGCCGCCCATTCCAGCGCAAGATCGTCATCCTCGCCCATGTTGCCCTGGTACTGCGCGGCGACATGGGCGGCGGTGGCATCGTCCACCATCCGCAGCGGACGGCCCATCGACAGGGTGGCGACCTGGATCTCGCAGGCGCGTTCCAGATAGAACATGTTGTTGAACATCCGCGCCGCGCTGTCGCCGGTGGCCAGCAGCCCGTGATTGCGCAGGATCAGCACCGGCCTGTCGCCCATGCTGGCGACGATCCGGTCGCGTTCCGACAGGTCCAGCGCGATCCCCTCGTAGTCGTGATAGGCCGTGCGCCCGTGGAACTGCAGCGCGATCTGGTTCAGCGGCAGCAGCCCTTCCTCCATCGCCGAGACGGCGACCCCCGCGCGCGAATGGGTGTGCATGATCCAGGCCGCGTCGTGATTGGCGCGGTGGATCGCGGAATGGATGGTGAAGCCCGCCGGATTGACCCCGTGGGGGCTCTCATCCAGCTTGTTCCCCTCGACATCGATCTTGACCAGCGAGGATGCGGTGATCTCCTCCCATGCCAGGCCATAGGGGTTGATCAGGAACGCCCCCTCCTGCCCCGGCACGCGGGCGGTGATATGGGTATAGATCAGGTCGGTGAACCGGTAATGCGCCGCGAGGCGGTAGCAGGCGGCAAGCTCGATCCGGGTCTGCCATTCGAGATCGGTCATCGGTATCTCCTCAGTATCCCCGGCTGCGGTCGATCAGCAGGTCGGGCGTTTGCCCGTCACGCAGTGCGCGGGCGGTGCGCATGATCTGGTCGGCGACCACCTCGGGGATGGAATCGCTGGCGATATGTGGGGTGATGCGCAGCCGCTTGTCCGCCCAGAAGGGGTGATCGGCGGGCAGAGGCTCGGTCCGGAACACGTCCAGCGTGGCGCCCGACAGATGGCCCGCATCCAGCGCGGCGGTCAGGTCGGCCTCGACCAGGTGCTCGCCCCGCCCGATCTGGATCAGCCGCGCGCCAGGGGCCAGCCGCGACAGCAGCGCGGCGTCCAGGATGTCGCGCGTGGCGTCCGTCAGCGGCAGCACGTTCACCAGCACATCCGCCCCGTCGGCGGCACGACCCGCGGCATCGTCACCCGTCAGGTAGGTCACCCCCGGCAGGGGCGCATCCGGCGTGCTGCGGCAGGCCACACGCAGGGTGAAGCCCAAGACGCGCAGCGCCTCGATCACGGCGCGGCCCATGGTGCCGTGGCCCAGAACGGCGATGCGCAGCGCCTCGGGGGCCTGCATGGGATGGGGGTGCCAGACCCGCCGCGCCGCATTGGCCGCCATCTGCGGGAAATTGCGGCTGTCATGCAGCACCTCGTGGGCGACGAAGCCCGCCATCAGCGCTGCCTGGTGCGGATCGCGCACGCGGGCGATGCCGACATGGCCGGGCAGCCCCGAATGGTCCAGCAGCGCATCCACCCCTGCGCCAATGGACATCGCCACCTCCAGGTTCGGATAGGCCGCGAAGGCCCCCTGCCCCGGCTGCCAGCACACCGCCAGGCGCACCGCCGCCGGATCGGCCACATCCTCGGGCCGCCGCAGCACGACATCCTCGCCCAGGTAATCGCCATAGAGCGCCTGCAGATCCAGACTGTCGCTCAGATACACGCCCTCGATGCGGTCCATGAAACCCCCTTTCGCCTGCTTGTTGACCGTTTGTATAACAACGCCGCCGCGACGCAACCGAAAGCACGGGTCTGTCATCCCCCTGCCCTTTCGATTAGCAGCGGCGCCGGAACCACATCGCCCGAGGAACATGACATGAGCGGGATCACCCTTCTGGACGGCGGCATGAGCCGCGAACTCGAACGGCAGGGCGCGACGCTGCGCCAGCCGGAATGGTCGGCGCTGGCGCTGATGAACGAACCTGCCAAGGTCCGAGACGCGCATGCCGCCTTCATCGCGGCGGGATCGCGGGTCGTGACGGCCAACAGCTATGCCGTCGTGCCCTTCCACCTGGGGCAGTCGGTCTTCGACGAACGCGGTGCCGAACTGGCGGACCGCGCCGGTCGCCTCGCGCGCGAGGCTGCGGATGCCGAACCCGGCGTCCTGGTCGCGGGCGCCCTGCCCCCGGCCTGCGGGTCCTACATCCCCGAGAAATTCGACGCGCAGGCCGCCGCGCAGATCCTGTCGGTGATGGTCGCAGGCATGCAGCCGCATGTCGACCTGTGGCTGGCCGAAACCATGAGCAGCATCGAAGAGGCGACGACCACCGCCGCGGCCGTCGCCGGATCGCCGCATCCGCTCTGGGTGTCCTACACGCTGCGCGACGACGCTGCGGCCATCGCGCAAGGCACGCCGGTCCTGCGGTCGCGCGAAGGCGTGGCCGAGGCGGTCGAGGCCGCGATCGGCGCGGGCGCGTCCGCCATCCTCTTCAACTGCTCCATGCCCGAGGTGATGGAGGGCGCGATCCGCATCGCGAAGACGGTGATCGGCGATCGCGACATCCCCGTCGGCGTCTATGCCAATGCCTTCGAGAGCCAGGACGACGAACGTGCCGCCAACGAGGCCCTGTCGGGCATCCGCGCCGATCTGGACCCGCTGAACTACGGCAACTGGGTCGAGAAGTGGATCGCCGCAGGTGCCACGCTGGTCGGCGGCTGCTGCGGGATCAACGCACCCCATATCGAACGGCTGCGCGACCACCTGCTGAAGCGCCATGACCTGATCGACGCGGAACAGGGCGCCTGACAACGCAGAAGGGCGGGGAAACCCGCCCTTTTTGTTTTAGTATCAATGGGTTAAGTGATCTTCCCCGCGGGGAAGATCACTCGATCTGGTCCAGCATCGAGGCCACGGCGGCCTCCAGCCTGCGCCGGTCCACGGTCGAGAAGTCGCGCGGCAGCCGGATCTCCAGCCGCCCATTCGCCGCGACGCATTTCGCCTGTCCCTGGGGTCGGCGCAACTGGAAAGTCGTCTTGGCCTTGCCCGCCGGCTGCTTTTCGCCCGACGGCTTGGCGGCCTTGCCCGCAGGTGCAGGCGCCCCCTGCCCCGCATAGCGGCGCAGCACCTCCAGCTCGTCCGTGATCGACCGCGTGTCCCAGTTCTTCAGCTCGGCCTTGATCGCCGCCCCGGTCCCCGGCACATCCTCGAGCCGCTGCGCCAGCGACAGCCCGAGCGCGCGCGGGATCTCCTGCGCATACATCAGCGTCTCGCCCAGCTTCTCGACCAGCGGGATGAAGTTCCGGATATAGCTGCGCTTCTGATAGCCCGCCGACTTGAACAGGATCGCGACCGCCTTCTCGGGATCGTTCTCGGGGGTCAGCGGGTCCATGGCATAGTGCAGCGCAAGCTGCGCCATCTCGGCGAAGGAGATGTCCTTGCGGACCAGGTTCTCGTCGACCATGCGACGGTACAGGTCGTCCAGCGCCTCGCCCTTGGCCGAGATGCCCGCCGGAATGCGCCCCCATTTGTCGGCGTCCTTCGTCTCATCCAGCAGCCGCTTGAAGGCCGACAACCTGCGCCAACCCTGGATCAGCTCGTATCGCCCCTCGCCCACGGGCTCGACCCGGATGGGGTTCGACAGCCCGATGTCGCGGATCGACGAGACCAGCTCCTCCAGCTCGAAGTCGGCGACCGGACGGCGGTCTCGGATCAGTTTCTGGGTGTCGATGGCGTCCAGTGGGATCAGGTCGGTGATCAGCCCTGCCCGCTTCAGGCGCACATGTTCCTGCGCAAGCGCGTCGTTCTCGGCCCGGATCTGGGCCTCGACCTTGGCGCGGTCGCGGCTGCTCTCGGCGGTTTCGGCGATGGCGGCGGCCATCGGGCCTCGGCGGCTTTCCTTGTCGTCCTTCCCCGCGGGGAAGGTTTGCGGTTCATCCTCGGTCGGGATGTCGATGTCGAACATCCGGCGCTTGCGGCTCATGCTGCATCCTCCAGCTTGTCCCAGGCGGCCATGACATGACCGCGGAATTCCTCGTAGGCCTGATCGAAGGTCGCACGCGCGCGCCGCCACGTCCCCCGCGTCATCTCGCGATAGTCGATCTCGTAGATCGAGGACAGGAAGCGGCCCGACTGTTCGACCGCGCGGGTCAGTTCGATCGGGTGCTGCGCCATGCGGTCGCCGAAGACCTGCCCGAAGGCGTTCAGCATCGCCTGGTGCAATTCGTTCGACGGCTCGTAGCGGGTCATGAGGAAGCGGACATCGGTGAACTGCTTGGGCAGCGTGATCTTCCCCGTGGGGAAGGATTCGAAACCATGGGAAAGATCCTCCAGTGCCTCGGACAGCTGCCCGATGAAGCTGGTGGTCGAGTCGTATTCCCAGTAACCCGGCCCCGAGGGGATATAGAGCATGTCGGCCGCAAAGACCGCGTTCATCGACTGATAGCCGATTGCAGGCGGACAATCGAACAGGATCAGGTCGTAGGCATCGTCCGGCAGCCCGTCGAGGAAGCGCGACACCGCGCCGAAGAAGGTCCATTCCGGATTGAGATGCCGGTACTGGGCGCTTGCAAACTCGACGAAGGCGGCGTTGGCGCAGCTGGGAACGATGTCGATCGTCGGCCAGGCCGTCTGCTTGATGAAGTCGGCGGGCCGCAAGGAGCCCAAGCCCATGTCGCGGATCGAGGATGGCAGCTTGCGTTGGGGCAGGGCGGTCCCGCTCTCGGCGCCCTGCGCGGCGGCGTTCATGCGGTCGGTCTCGCGTTCAAGGTCGCGGGCCATGATGCCCCAGACGGTGTGATCCTCGCCCACATCCGACAGGCCCATGCTGTGGGAGAGGGTCGCCTGCGGGTCGAAATCGACCACCAGGACGCGATAGCCGTCCAGCGCCGCGGCATGGGCGAAATGCAGCGCCACCGTCGATTTCCCCGCACCGCCCTTGAAGTTCGCGATCGCCGCGCGGAAGGCGCGCTTGCCCTCGGGGCGGGGGGGCATCAGCGACTTGCGGTTGATGCGGATGCGGCGGCGCAGCTCGTTGACCTCGTCGAGGCTGAACCAGCGCTGGCGGCCGTCCTCCTCGACTTCCCCGAGGGGAAGGTTCGGATCCGCCGCCAGCTTGCCGCGGAAGGTCGACTGGTTGATGCGGAAGATCAGCTCGGACACCTCCCAGCTGGAGAAGCGGCGCAGCGTCTTCTCGTTCGAGGGGCTGAAGGTCTGCCTGCGGATCCAGCCCTGCATCTTGAGCGACTGCGCCTGCAGTCTTGCGAGGTCTTCGTGCGTGTACATGATTTACCTGTATTCTTAGGACGCAGATTATCGGTGTCTTCGCTTTTACGCCGGATTTGCGTTTTTGGCAAAAGGGAAGTTTAATCTGTCGACGCTTCTTTCATGGCGGCGCAAACCCCTGCCACGGCTGCACGAATCGGTGCTGCGGCAATGCATCGGGCCATAAACGGGACATGAGTCGGGCCATCACCCCGCAATAGGGGACATGGCAGGCCTTATAGGGGACGCCCAAGATGACCCCCTATACCATATGATACCTACTCTTGATCCTTGATACGGGATGAAGACCGTGCGTTGCATCACGCTCTCTTGACAGAATCACGAAACAGGACGCTAATGCCTGCCATGAGGCGAAAGACGTTTGCGGGACGCCAAGATCCCCGACGTCCAGCGGGCAAGGCCGGGCAAACCGGCAGCAGGAGCGGCGATGCAGGTGATCAGGCCCGTCGGCCGGGAATCGGCGGCGAAGAAATACGACATCCTGTCGGCCCTGACGGCGCATGGTCTGTCGCAGGACCAGAACCGACAGCGGCTTGTGATGCGCCTCGTGGCGTTGATCACGACCAGGTACAACTGGCAGCGCAACGAGCTTGCGGTGGGCCAGCGCGAGATCGCGCGGCTCTGGTGCGTCGATGAACGCACGGTCAAGCGCGAGATGGCGAAGCTGCGGGATCTCGGCTGGATCACGGTCAAGCGCCAGGGCGCACGGGGGCGGGTCTCGGTTCTGGGCATCGACCTCGAACGCATCCTTCTGGACACCCGCCCGGCCTGGTCGAATATCGGCGAGGATTACGTCGCGCGCATGTCCGAGCGAACGCAAATCCCCGAACCCACTGCCAATGTCGTTCCGTTCCGACGCGACGTCCCGGGCCCGCAGGGGCAGGGCGAATGGCCGCGGATCTTCGCGCTTCTGGCGCAAGAGGATCAGGCCCTGGCCGATATCTGGCTGGCCCCCCTGACCGAGATCGGGCGCGACGATGCGGGGCGCCTTGTCGTCTCGGCCCCCTCGCGTTTCCACGCCAGTTACCTGCGCACGCATCTGTCGGTCAGGCTGCAGACTGCCGCGCGGCGGGTCGATCCGAGCCTTGTGGGCGTGGTGATCGAAGTGGGGCAGGGGTGATGTTCAACAATCTTGCCATTCGTTGAACATCACCGTATTCAACAGTTGCAAGGATTGTTGAACATGACGCTGAAACCCCATTCCGCCATCGCTCATGCGGCCTATCACGACCTTTTGCGTTCCCTGCGCGAAGAGGCCGTCGGCGATCTGCGCGGAACGCCCACACGGGTCGAGCGGAACGGGCGCGGCTACTGGTATGACAGCTTTCGCGTGGGCGCCGAGGTCCGCAAGCGCTATCTGGGCGAGGACGACCCCCAGATGACCGCCCGGATGCAGGCCGCCCGCGAGGCGCGCGAACCGGCCGAGGCGCGGCGTCGTGCGCGGGCTCGGCTGGTCAGGCTGCTGCGGGCCGAGGGGTTCCTGGGCCTCGATCCCACCACCGGCAGCCTGATGGCCGCGCTGGCCGGGGCAGGGGTGTTCCGGCTGGGGGGCACGGTCGTCGGCACTCACGCCTTCCGCCTGTACGAGGGAGAGTTGAACCTCGCCCTGTCGCTGGAACAGACCGCGCAGACCGACGATATCGACATCGCCAGTTTCGAGCGCCTGTCCCTTGCGCTGGAGGATGCGGCCGCCCCCCCCGTGCAGGAGGTTCTGCGCGATTTCGACTTCGCCCCCGTTCCCAGCCTGGAGCCGGGGCGCACATGGCGCTGGCGGCAGACGCAGGGGCAGGCCCTGGTCGAGTTCCTGACCCCCGCCTTCGGCGAGGAGGGGCTGCGCGATCTGCCCGCCCTGGGCGTGCAGGCGCAGGCACTGCGGCACCTCAACTGGCTGATCGCGGAACCGATCCCGGCGGCGATCCCCTATCGCAGCGGCGTGCTGGTGCAGATCCCGCGCCCCGAGCGTTTCGCCATCCACAAGCTGATCGTCGCGGAACGGCGCCAGGGGCAGGCCCGGCTGAAGGCCGCCAAGGACCGCGCGCAGGCCGAATGGCTGATCGAGGCGCTGGCCCGCGACCGGCCCGACGACCTGCTGGATGCGCTGGAGGATGCGCGAGAGCAGGGCCCGCGCTGGCGGGAACGCATCGCGGCCAGCCTGGAACGGATGCCGGAAACGGCGGCGGCGCTGGCCGCGCTCTAGGCGACGGTCACCTCGGTGCCCCAATCGGCGCAGGCCTGCGCAAGGGGCCGGGGCAGGGGCCTGTCGGTGAAGAAGCGGTCAAGCTCGGACAGGGATGCGATGCGGGCGGGTGCGCTGCGCGACAGCTTGGAATGGTCGGCCACCAGGAAGGTGCGGCGCGACTGGCGCAGGACGGTCTGGCTGACGCCCACCTCCTGGATGTCAAAATCCAGCATGTCGCCATCGGGGTCCAGCGCCGAGCAGCCGATCACGGCCAGGTCGAACTTGAACTTGCGGATCGTGTCCGCGGCCAGGTTGCCCACCAGCCCGCCATCGGCGCGGCGCAGGCTGCCGCCCGTCACGATCACCTCGCAATCGGGGTTCTGGGCCAGGATGTTCGCGACATTGATGTTGTTCGTGACGACCAGCAGGTTGCGATGGCCCAGCAGCTCGCGGGCGACGGCCTCGGTGCTGGTCCCGATATTGAGGAACAGCGAGATGTTCTCGGGGACCTCGGCGGCGCAGGCGCGCGCGATGGCGGTCTTGGCATCCTCGTGCAGCGAGCGGCGTTCCTCGTAGCCGATATTGGCCACCCCCGAGGGCAGGATCGCGCCGCCATGCACCCGTTCCAGCCGCCCGGCCTCGGCCATGTCGGTCAGGTCGCGGCGGATCGTCTGCAGCGTGACGCCGAAATGCTGGGCCAGCCCTTCGACGGTGACCTTGCCGTCGCGGCGGGCGATCTCGAGGATCTCGGGCTGGCGGAAGGATTGCGACATGTTGCGTCCCCGTGGCTGCTCCGAATCTGTCGCACGCGATTCGTCGCAAGGCAAGATGTTCGCTTTCGCGCGGTTTTCGGCAGGGCAGGGGGGATCGGCATGCGCGAACCCGCGCGAAACGCGTCAGACGGGCTGACCCAGCCAGCCTACGCCGCTGGAATCGTGACGTTTCTGCAAAGCGAACATGAAGGAAAAGAAAACCGTTTCCTTTTTGCGCGGAATCCGCCAATCTCGGCACAATTCTTCAAGACGAGGTGGCACATGTCCACGCCCAGCACGGTACCCGACGACCTGTTCATCATCGGTGGCGGCATCAACGGATGCGGCATCGCGCGCGACGCGGTGGGCCGTGGCCTGAGCGTGACCCTGGCCGAGATGGGGGACCTGGCGCAGGCGACGTCCTCGGCATCGACCAAGCTGTTCCACGGGGGGCTGCGGTATCTCGAATATTTCGAGTTCCGCCTGGTCCGCGAGGCGCTGATCGAGCGCGAGACCCTGCTGCGCGCCATGCCCCATATCAGCTGGCCCATGCGCTTCGTGCTGCCCTTCCATCCCGACATGCGCTTCGAGAACGACACGCCCACCTCGAAGCTGATGGGGATGGTGATGCCCTGGATGAAGGGTCGGCGTCCGTCCTGGCTGATCCGGCTGGGCCTGTTCATGTACGACAATTTGGGCGGCCGGAAGATCCTGCCGGGAACGCGGACCCTGTCGCTGGACGGGACGCCGGAAGGCGCACCGCTGCAGGACCGCTTCCACCACGCCTATGAATACAGCGACTGCTGGATCGAGGATGCGCGGCTGGTCGTGCTGAACGCCCGCGACGCCGAGGCCCGCGGCGCGCGCATCATGACCCGCACCCGCGTCACCGGCGCCGAACAGCGCGACGGGCTGTGGCACGTCACGGTCGAGGATGCCGACGGCACGACCCGCACCCATGTCGCGAAGATGCTGGTCAATGCGGGCGGCCCCTGGGTCGGCGACATCATCCAGGGCAAGCTGCGGCTGAATTCGACCGAAGGCGTACGGCTGGTGCGCGGCTCGCATATCGTGACGAAGCGTCTTTTCGATCACGACAAGTGCTATTTCTTCCAGGGGACCGACGGGCGGATCATCTTCGCCATCCCGTACGAGACCGATTTCACCCTGATCGGCACGACCGACAAGGAACATGTCGATGCGGGGCAGAAGCCCGAATGCACGCCCGAGGAACGCGACTATCTTCTGAACTTCGCGAACCAGTATTTCCGCCAGGAACTGACGACCGATGACGTGGTCTGGAGCTATAGCGGCGTGCGCCCGCTCTATGACGACGGCGCCAAGAGCGCGACGGCGGCCACGCGCGATTACGTGCTGACCGTGGATCAGAGCGCGGGCGCGCCGGTGCTGAACGTCTTCGGCGGCAAGATCACCACCTATCGCCGGCTGGCGGAATCCGCGCTCGAGAAGATCGGCCAGCACCTGAGCCTGTCCAAGGGCGAATGGACCGCGGGCGTCCCGCTGCCCGGCGGCGATTTCCCGGTGGACGGGGTCGAGACGCTGATCGCGGACCTGCGCGCGGCCCATCCCTTCCTGTCGGACCGGTGGGCACGCCGTCTGGTCCGCGCATACGGCACCGAGGCCGCTGCGGTCACCGGATCGGCCAAGGACGCCGCGGACATGGGCATCGCCTTCGGTGCGGACTTGACCGAGGCCGAGGTGATCTGGCTGATGGATCATGAATACGCCGCCCGCGCCGAGGACGTGGTCTGGCGTCGCAGCAAGCTGGGCCTGCGCATGGAGGATGCGCAGATCGCGGCCCTGGACGAATGGATGCTGGCCCGTGCGGGCCGAATGGGGGGTGCGGCCTAGGTCTCACACCCGTCCCTGGGGAGGGGGATGGACAAGATGACATTGGAACTGCGGGGCGCTGCCAAGTCGGTCGAGGGTCAGGTGCATATCCACCCGACCGACCTGCGCCTGGAAAAGGGCACGATGAACGTGCTGCTGGGGCCGACGCTGTCAGGCAAGACGTCGCTGATGCGGCTGATGGCGGGGCTGGACCGCCCGACCGAGGGGCGCATCTTCTGGGAAGGCCAGGACGTCACCGGCATGCGCGTGCAGGACCGCAAGGTCGCGATGGTCTATCAGCAGTTCGTCAACTATCCGGCGATGACGGTCTTCGACAACATCGCCTCGCCGCTGCGTCTGCTGGGCGTGCCGCGCCCCGAGATCGAGCGCCGCGTCCACGAAGCCGCCGAGATGATGCGCCTGACGCCCATGCTGGAACGCAAGCCGCTGGAACTGTCGGGCGGGCAGCAGCAGCGCTGCGCCCTTGCGCGCGCGCTGGTCAAGGATGCGGGCCTCGTGCTGCTGGACGAGCCGCTGGCCAATCTCGACTACAAGCTGCGCGAGGAATTGCGGGTCGAGATCCCGCGCATCTTCGAGGCATCAGGCGCGATCTTCGTCTATGCCACGACCGAACCCGAAGAGGCGCTTCTGCTGGGCGGCAACACCGCCACCCTGTGGGAGGGGCGCGTCACGCAGTTCGGCCCGACCGCCGGCGTCTATCGCCGTCCGGTCGATGCGACGACGGCGCGGGTCTTCTCGGACCCGCCGATGAATTTCCTTGACGTGACGGTCGCGAACGGACGGGCCAGCGCCGATGGTGCCCCGCTGGAGGGTGCGCCCTTCGCGGGCCTTGCCGATGGCCGCTATCGCGCGGGGTTCCGCCCCAACCACCTGATGATCGCCGATCCCGGCACCCGCGCCCTGCGCTTCGAGGCCAGCCTGGGTGTGACCGAGCTGACGGGGTCCGAGACCTTCGTGCACCTGGATCGCGGGCAGGAACGGTGGGTCGGGCTGGTCCACGGCGTCCACGACCTGCCGATCGGGCAGGTCATGCCGGTCTGGCTGGAGCCGCGTCACGTCTATGTTTTCGGCGAAGACGGCGCGCTGGTCACGCCCGCCGCCTATGCCGACGCAGCCTGAGGGAGGGCACCGATGGCACAGATCACGCTGGACAACCTGGCGCATTCCTATCTGGCGGACCCGAAGGGCCCCGATGATTTCGCGCTGAAGGAACTGAACCACGTCTGGGAGGACGGCGCCGCCTATGCGCTGCTGGGCAGTTCGGGCTGCGGGAAATCGACGCTGCTGAACATCATCTCGGGGCTGCTGCGCCCGTCGCAGGGGCGCATCCTGTTCGACGGGCAGGACATGACCGACGCGCCCACGGCCGAACGCAACATCGCGCAGGTGTTCCAGTTCCCGGTCGTCTACGACACGATGACCGTGCGCGAGAACCTGGCATTCCCGCTGCGCAACCGCGGCCGCCCCGAAGCCTATGTGGCCGAGCGCGTGGCCGAGATCGCGGCGATGATCGGGATGGAGCACATGCTGGACCGCAAGGCGCGCGGCCTGACGGCGGATGCCAAGCAGAAGATCAGCCTGGGGCGCGGCATGGTCCGCAAGGACGTGAACGCGCTTCTGTTCGACGAACCCCTGACCGTGATCGACCCGCACATGAAATGGGAGCTGCGCACCCAGCTGAAGAAGCTGCATCACGATTTCGGCCACACGATGATCTATGTCACCCATGACCAGACCGAGGCGCTGACCTTCGCCGACAAGGTCGTGGTGATGTATGACGGCCGCGTCGTGCAGATCGGCACCCCGGACGAGCTGTTCGAGCGGCCCGAGCATACCTTCGTCGGATATTTCATTGGCTCGCCCGGCATGAACCTGCTGCCCGCCGAGGTCGCGGGCGCCGAGGCGCGCATTCCCGGCGGCACCGTTCCGCTGGCGGGCCATTACGGCACGCCGCAGGGTCGCCTGCAGCTGGGCATCCGCCCCGAGCATCTGCGCCTGAGCGATGCGGACGGCCTGCCCGTCACGATCCGCCGGATCGAGGATGTGGGCCGCCACCGCATCGTGCGCGCCGATCTTGCAGGCCACGAGCTGAACATCATCGCCCCCGAGGATCAGCCCCTGGGAGAGGGCATGAACCGGGTCGTCGTCGATCCCGCCAGGGTCAGCATCTATGCCGACGACTGGCGCGTGACCGCGGCCTGAGCGCAGGGGAGGGAGGAGAGACATGGACAAACCCGTCAATCACAAGGCCTGGTTCCTTGTCCTGCCGGTGCTGGTTCTGGTGGCCTTCTCGGCGGTGATCCCGCTGATGACGGTCGTCAACTACTCGGTGCAGGACACGTTCGGCAACAACGTCTTCTTCTGGAACGGCCTCGGCTGGTTCGAGGACCTGCTGGCATCCGAGCGGATGTGGAACGCGCTTGGCCGCCAGCTGATCTTTTCCGGCGTGATCATCGCGATCGAGATTCCCCTGGGCATCTTCGTGGCGCTGAACATGCCCAAGCGCGGCGTCTGGGCCAGCGTGGTGCTGGTGCTGATGTCGCTGCCGCTTCTGATCCCGTGGAACGTGGTCGGCACGATCTGGCAGATCTTCGGGCGCGTCGATATCGGGCTGCTGGGCTGGGGGCTGGACGCATTGGGCATCGACTACAACTATACCCAGAACCCGATCCATGCCTGGATCACGGTCGTGGTGATGGATGTCTGGCACTGGACGTCGCTGGTGGCGCTGCTGGCCTATGCGGGCCTGCAATCCATCCCCGACGCCTATTACCAGGCGGCCAAGATCGACCAGGCCAGCCGCTGGAAGGTCTTCCGCTTCATCGAGCTGCCGAAGATGGCGGGCGTGCTGATGATCGCCGTGCTGCTGCGCTTCATGGACAGCTTCATGATCTATACCGAGCCGTTCGTGCTGACGGGGGGCGGTCCGGGCAATGCCACGACCTTCCTGTCGATCGACCTGGTGAAGATGGCCTTAGGGCAGTTCGACCTGGGGCCGGCGGCGGCCTTCTCGTTGATGTACTTCCTGGTGATCCTGCTGATCTCGTGGGTGTTCTACACCGTGATGACCAATCTCGACAAAAGGGGGGGCTGAGCCATGGCGACCGAAAAATCGCGCGGCAGCGCCGTGGTCATGGTGCTGTATCTTCTGTTCCTGATGCTGCCGATCTACTGGCTGCTGAACATGAGCCTGAAGACCAATACCGAGATCACCGGCAGCTTCAGCCTGTGGCCTCAGAACCTGACGCTGCAGAACTATGTCACGATCCTGACCGATCCCAGCTGGTACATGGGATACGTGAACAGCCTGGCCTATGTGGCGATGAACACCGTCATCTCGGTCGGCGTGGCGCTGCCTGCGGCCTATGCCTTCAGCCGGTACCGGTTCATGGGCGACAAGCACCTGTTCTTCTGGCTGCTGACGAACCGCATGGCGCCGCCCGCCGTCTTCGCGCTGCCGTTCTTCCAGCTCTACTCCTCGGTCGGGCTGTTCGACACGCATATCGCGGTCGCGCTGGCGCATTGCCTGTTCAACGTGCCGCTGGCCGTCTGGATCCTCGAAGGCTTCATGCGCGGCGTCCCCAAGGAGATCGACGAGACCGCCTATATCGACGGGTATTCCTTCGGGCGCTTCTTCGTGAAGATCTTCATGCCTCTGATTTCCTCGGGGATCGGGGTTGCCGCCTTCTTCTGCTTCATGTTCAGCTGGGTCGAGCTGCTGCTGTCCAGGACGCTGACCTCGGTCGCGGCCAAGCCGATCGCGGCGACCATGACCCGGACGCAAGGGGCTTCGGGCGTGGACTGGGGGGTGCTGGCAGCCGCGGGTATCCTGACCATCGTGCCGGGCGCGCTGGTCATCTGGTTCGTGCGGAACTACATCGCCAAGGGCTTTGCCCTGGGCCGCGTGTAAGGGGGAACGCGCATGTCATGGATGGCCTGGACCCTGCCGACGGGGATCTTCTTCGGCACCATCGCCTGCCTGCTGGTGATCTTCACGATCCTGGCGGTCCGGTTCCCGGAAACGCCGCGCATCGGCGTCCTGGGGATCGAGACCACGCGCGGCGACCGCCTGTTCATCACGCTTCTCGGCTCGGCCTTCATCAACCTCGCATGGCTGGGGTTGACGGGGATGCCGCAGCCCTGGGCGATGCTGGTCTGCCTGATCTGGGCCGCCGCCGTGTTCCGGTGGGTCTGATCGGGAACGTCCGCCGGGGCTGGAGGGGCCCGGCGCAAGTCAACGCTTCAACGGGAGGGAAAAGATGAAGCTGAAACCGCAACTGGTGACGACCACCGCGCTGGTCATGGCCATGGCCGGCCCCGCGCTGGCCGACATGGAGGCCGCGAAGGCCTTCCTCGACTCCGAAATCGGCGACATGTCGGTCCTGAGCCGCGAGGATCAGGAGGCCGAGATGCAGTGGTTCGTCGACGCCGCCGAACCGCTGAAGGGCATGTCGATCAACGTCGTGTCCGAGACGATCACCACCCACGAATACGAAAGCCGCGTGCTGGCGCCCGCCTTCACCGCCATCACCGGGATCGAGGTCACCCACGACCTGATCGGCGAGGGCGACGTGGTCGAGAAGCTGCAGACCCAGATGCAGACCGGCGAGAACGTCTATGACATGTATGTCAACGACGCCGACCTGATCGGGACGCATTGGCGTTACCAGCAGGTCCGCAACATGACCGACTGGATGGCGGGCGAGGGGGCGGACTTCACGAACCCCGACCTGGATCTGGACGACTTCATCGGGCTGGCCTCGACCACCGGTCCCGACGACAAGCTGTACCAGCTGCCCGTCCAGCAGTTCGCCAACCTCTACTGGTTCCGCCACGACTGGTTCACCGACCCCGAGATCATGGCCGCCTTCAAGGAGGAATACGGCTATGACCTGGGCGTGCCGGTCAACTGGTCGGCCTACGAGGACATCGCCAAGTTCTTCACCGGCCGCGAGATCGACGGCCAGGAAGTCTGGGGCAACATGGATTACGGCAAGAAGGACCCCAGCCTCGGCTGGCGCTTCACCGATGCCTGGATGTCCATGGCCGGCATGGGCGACAAGGGGGAACCCAACGGCTTCCCGGTCGACGAATGGGGCATCCGCGTCAACGAGGATTACCAGCCCGTGGGGTCCTGCGTGGCCCGTGGCGGCGCGACGAACAGCCCCGCCGCCGTCTATGCCATCGAGAAGTATATCGACTGGCTGAAGAACTATACGCCCCCCGCCGCGGGCGGCATGACCTTCAGCGAGGCCGGTCCCGTCCCCGCGCAGGGCAACATCGCGCAGCAGATGTTCTGGTACACCGCCTTCACCGCCGACATGGTCAAGGAAGGTCTGCCCGTCATGAACGAGGACGGCACGCCGAAATGGCGCATGGCTCCCTCGCCCTATGGCGCCTACTGGGAAGAGGGGATGAAGGTCGGCTATCAGGACGTCGGTTCGGCCACGCTGATGCAGTCCACCCCGGTGGATCGCGCGCAGGCCGCATGGCTCTATGCGCAGTTCATCGTGTCGAAGACCGTGGATACGAAGAAGAGCCATGTCGGCCTGACCTTCGTGCGCGACAGTTCGGTGCGCCACGAGAGCTTTACCGAACGTGCCCCGCAGCTTGGCGGCCTGGTCGAGTTCTACCGCTCGCCCGACCGCACGCGCTGGTCGGATACCGGCCTGAACGTGCCGGACTATCCGCGCCTTGCGCAGCTGTGGTGGCAGAATATCGGTGACGCGTCCTCGGGTGCGAAATCCGCGCAGGAGGCGCTGGACGCGCTGTGCGAACAGCAGGAAGCGGTCCTCGACCGGCTGGAACGTTCCGGCGTGCAGGGCGATCTGGGCCCGGTGCTGAACGAGGAGCAGGAGGCCCAGTACTGGCTGGACCAGCCCGGCGCCCCGAAGCCCAAGCTGGAAAACGAGAAGCCCGAGCCGAAGACCATTTCCTACGAGGAACTGATCACCCGCTGGCAGGAATGATCCTGCCCGCATGAGAACCGGGAGGGGCGCGGATCGACCGCGCCCCTTGCCGATGCCGCAGAAAGGATACCAAGGCATGACCCATATTCTGGCCATCGATCAGGGCACGACAAGTTCCCGCGCCATCGTCTTCGACGGCAGCATGGGTATCGTCGCGAAGGCGCAGGAGGAATTCACCCAGCACTTCCCGCGCTCGGGCTGGGTCGAACACGATCCGGGCGACCTGTGGGCATCGACCGCCGCGACCTGCCGGTCCGCGATCGAGAAGGCGGGCAACCCCACCATCGCGGCCATCGGCATCACCAACCAGCGCGAGACCACGCTGGTCTGGGACCGCAAGACCGGCAAGCCCGTCCACAACGCCATCGTCTGGCAGGACCGCCGCACCGCCGAATTCTGCCGAGAGCTGGAGGCCCAGGGCCACGGCCAGATGATCACCGACCGCACGGGACTGCTGGTCGATCCCTATTTCTCGGCCACCAAGCTGAAATGGATCCTGGACAATGTCGAAGGCGCCCGCGCGCGCGCCGAGGCGGGCGATCTGGCCTTCGGCACCGTGGACAGCTGGCTGATCTGGAAGCTGACCGACGGCAAGGTCCATGCGACGGACGCCACCAACGCCGCGCGCACGATGCTGTACGACATCCACAAGGGCCGGTGGAGCACGACGATCTGCAAGCTGTTCGGCATCCCGCAGGCCATGCTGCCCGAGGTGCGCGACTGCGCCGCCGATTTCGGCGAGACGCGGGCCGACCTGTTCGGGCGCCCCATCCCGATCAGCGGCGTCGCGGGTGACCAGCAGGCCGCGACCCTGGGGCAGGCGTGCTTCCAGCCGGGGATGATGAAATCGACCTATGGCACGGGCTGCTTCGCGCTGCTGAACACCGGCGACAAGCCCGTCGCCTCGACCAAGCGGCTGCTGACGACCATCGCCTATCAGCTGGACGGCAAGCCGACCTATGCGCTGGAGGGGTCGATCTTCATCGCGGGCGCGGTCGTGCAGTGGCTGCGCGACGGGCTGCAGATCATCCGCGACGCCGCCGAGACGCAGCCCCTGGCCGAACGCGCCGATCCGGAACAGAACCTGGTGCTGGTTCCCGCCTTCACGGGCCTTGGCGCGCCCTATTGGCAGCCCGATTGCCGCGGCGCGATCTATGGCCTGACGCGCAATTCGGGTCCGGCGGAATTCGCGCGTGCGGCGTTGGAGAGCGTGGGCTATCAGACCCGCGACCTGCTCGAGGCGATGCAGGCCGACTGGAACCCCGAGGGCCAGCCCGCCCTGCGCGTCGATGGCGGCATGAGCGCGTCCGACTGGGCGATGCAGTTCCTGTCGGACATCCTCGGCACGCAGGTCGACCGCCCGCAGGTGCTGGAGACGACGGCCCTTGGCGCGGCATGGCTGGCGGGTCGTCACAACGGCATCTATCCCGACCAGGAGGGGTTTGCGAAGGCATGGGCGCTGGACCGCAGCTTCCAGCCGGAAATGCAGCCCGAGGATCGCGATGCCCGCGTCGCCCGCTGGAAGCGCGCGGTCGAGGCCACGATGTCGATCTGACGGGGGGCGGGGCGGTCGCGCCATCGTGTATGGCGCGGCGTCGCGATCGGTCCAATTGGATGCGGATTGCGCTTGCGCGGGGCGCGCCGGGCGGGCAGCTTCGGTGGGCAATCTTCTCGGTGTATCCCCCGCATGAAACCTGTGGCGCAGGCCGGAATGGCCAACATCCTGCTGATCGGCGCGGGTCACGCGCATCTCGTGGCCTTGCCCGCGCTGCGGCAGGCGCTGCCGAATGCCCGCATCACGCTGATCGATCCGGGGACCGAGGCCGCCTATTCCGGGATGCTGCCCGGCGTCGTCGCGGGCCATTACGACACGCCCCTGATGATGGCCCCGCTGGACCGCATCGCGCGGCGGCACAAGCTGCACCTGATGCGCGCCAGCGTGACGGGCATCGACCCCGAACGCCGCCTGGTCACGCTGATGGGGCCGCAGGGGGCGGGGACGCGCAGCTACGACATCGCCTCGATCGACATCGGATCGCATGCCTGCCTGGGCGACATGCCGGGGTTCCGCGACCACGGCGTTCCGGTCAAGCCGGTCGGCGTCTTCCGCCGTCGCTGGCAGGATTTCGTGGCCGCCGCGCCCCCCGGCACGCCCGTCGCGCTGATCGGCGCGGGCCTTGCGGGGATCGAGGTCGCCTTCGCCATCCGGCATTCGCATGACGGCCTCGTGACCGTCATCGACAGCGGCCGGACCGAGCTTGCGGGCCTGCCACCCCGCGCCGCGCGGCAGCTGCGCCACGAGATGGCCCTGAACGGCATCACCCTGCTGTCCGGCCATCGCGTCACCCGCGTCGCTGCGGATCACATCCTGCTGGATGACGGGCGGCGCATCGATTGCGGGTTGGCAATCGGGGCGGCGGGCGCGCGCGCCTATGACTGGCCGCAGGCCTGTCTGCCGGTGGACGCGTCGGGGTTCATCCGCGTGGGGGCCGATCTGCGGGTGATGGGTCGCGACGACCTGTTCGCCGCCGGCGACTGCGCGGTCCAGACGACCGCGCCGCGCCCGCGTGCCGGGGTCTATGCGGTCAGGCAGGGGCCGCTTCTGGCCTGCAACATCGCGGCCTTGGCGCGGGGCAGGGCGCTCGATGCCTTCCACCCGCAGCACGACTATCTCAAGCTCGTCTCGCTCGGGCAGCGCAGGGCGCTGGCGGTCTGGCGCGGGCTCAGCCTGCGGGGGCGGGCGGCCTGGTGGCTGAAGGACCGCATCGACCGCCGCTTCATGGCGGCGCTGCGCGACTGATCCCCCCTCGTCCGGTGCGGCGAAACCGGCTATGCAGATCGCGAAAAGCGAACGGAGCCGAGACATGAGCCAGCAGAAAGTCATCTTCGATACCGATCCCGGCGTGGACGACGCGCTTGCGCTCTATTACCTGCTGCGTCATCCAGGGATCGACCTGCTGGGCGTGACCACCGTCTTCGGCAACGCCCCGGTCGAGGTGACGACCCGCAACGCCGCCTGGCTGCTGACGCAATGGGACCACGAGGACGTGCCCGTCCATGCGGGCGCGTCGGCCACGATGACCCCCGACATGGCCGAGGAATCCTTCCCGACCCATATCCACGGGCTGAACGGTGTTGGCGACATTCCGATCGACATGGCGGCGGGTCCGGTATCCGAGACCGCGGCGCGCTTCATCATCGACACCGTCCGCGCCCATCCGGGCGAGGTGCGGCTTCTGGCCGTCGGGCGCATGACGAACCTTGCCCGCGCGCTGGTGCTGGATCCCGGCATCGCGCCCCTGGTCCGCGACGTGGTGATCATGGGCGGCGCCTTCCGCGTGCCGGGCAACATCACCCCGGCGGCCGAGGCGAATATCTGGGGCGATGCGCTGGCCGCCGACATGGTCTTCGGCGCGGAATGGCCGGTCGTCGCGATCCCGCTGGACCTGACCACGCAGACCTTCATGGATGCGGCCACGCTGCAGGACCTTGCCCGTCGCGGCGGCGCGGGGATGGAACTGGTGGCCGAGCTGTCGCAGGATTACGTCGGCTTCTATCGCGGGGCGGGCTATGACGGGATGCTGGTGCACGACTGCTGCGCGGCGGTCTATCTGACCGATCCCGACCTGTTCGACCTGACGCGGGGCGAGGTTCGCGTCGTCGATCGCGGCATCGCCATCGGCCTGACGCTGTGCAACCCCGAGGACCGGCAGGGACCGCTGGCCGACTGGGAAGGGCGGCCCCGGCAGTCCTATGCCCATGACGGGGACGCGCCCGCGATCCTGGCCCGCATCGATCAGGTCTGCACCGCGCGCTAGGCTGTCATGCGCCTGTCGCATTGTTCGACGAGAGCGAATTCAGAAGGTGCAAATCGGGGGCTAATCTTCCGGCGGCACGGGGCATATCTCCCGCTCATCCAAACGGACCTGATCGCAGGTACCGCGCAAGAACAAGGAGATATGAAATGAAACCTGTTGTGTTTGCTCTCGCCGCCCTCGCCCTCGCCACCGGTGCCGCACAGGCCAGCAGCCAGGGCCCGATCGCGGGTTCCGAGCGTGCGGCCCAGCCGACCGTCACCGTCGAAGTTCCCGCAGGTTCGGTCATGACCACCCGCGAACTGGCCGAAGCCGGTCTGGAGGCCTCGGACATCGTCAACGTGACCAAGGTCGCCGCGCCCGAAGGTCCGGTTGATAATTCCAGCCACGGCTACTACTAATCCGTGACCGATCTGCCCCGCGACGCGGGGCCTGACGGACCGCCCGCCCCGGCTTCGGGGGCAGGCGGTCCTTTTTGCGTTCACGCCCTGCGGAGCCATGTCATGGAACTCAAGCCCCTTCGAGCCTTCGTCGCCATCATCGAGGAGGGCAGCTTCGCGGGGGCCGCGCGCAGGCTGGGCATCTCCAAGAGCATGTGCAGCAAGATGATCTCGGATCTCGAGGCGGATCTGGGCGGGCGTCTGCTGTCGCGTTCGACCCGCGCGGTCAAGCCGACGGCGGTGGGGCTGGCCTTCCATGCCGAGCTGACGAAGATCCTGGGGCAGCTGGACGCCGCCGCCGAGGCCGTGAAGGCCGCGGGCGAACATCCGGCTGGCCCGCTGCGCATCGCGGCGCCCGTGCAGTACACGCTGAAGGTCCTGCAACCGCACCTGTTCCGCTTCATGGACGACCATCCCGACATCCAGCTGGACCTGGTGCTGGAAGATGGAAGGTCCGACATGGTGCGCGAGGGGTTCGACGCCATGATCCGCATCGGAGAGCTGGAGGACAGCGCCCTGCACGCGCGCAGGCTGGACGACGCGCATATCCTGCTGGTCGCGGCGCCCGATTACATCCAGCGGCATGGCAGCCCCCGCATCCCCGCCGACCTGCGCGACCATGCCTGCCTGCATTACACCAACCTGCGCGGGCCGGGCACATGGCCGCTGCGCAACGGCAACGAGGTGATCTATCAGAAGATCACGCCCGCCTTTTCCAGCAACAACGGCGATCTTCTGCGTGCGATGGCGGTCGGCGGACGGGGCATCGCGCTGGCGCCCGAATTCCAGGTCGCGGCGGACCTGGCCGAGGGTCGGTTGGTGCAGGTCATGCCCGATTACGCGCTGCCGGGCGTTCCGGTCCATGTCGTCTATTCCAGCCGGAAACTGGTGACCGCGGCGCTTTCGCGGTTTCTGGACTTTCTCGGAGGGCTGAAGCTGGTCTAACATCCGCGCGCCACAGTGACGCAGTGTCACGTGTTCCGTTTGTGGCATTGTACATGGTGCGGAGGGTTTTGACGTGCTGGTCGAGGATATTGCCATCATCGGCGCCGGGATCACGGGGATCACCTGTGGGCGTGCGCTTTCACGCCGGGGGCTGAGGGTTCGCCTGTTCGACAAGGGTCGCTTCATCGGCGGACGTCTTGCATCGCGCTGCACGGGCGACGGGATGCATTTCGATCACGGCGCGCAGGGCATCCAGTGTTCCACCCCCGAATTCCATGCCTTCCTGAAGAAGGCCGGAGCCAAGCTGGCCCATTGGTCCATCGGACCGGGCGACGAATGGTGCATCGGAACGCCCACGATGGTGGACCTGTCCCGCGCGCTTGCCTCGGGGCTGGAGGTGGTGCAGGGCGTCCGGATCGAGCGGATCGTCTTCGACGGCCATATCTGGAGCCTGCTGTCCGGCAACGAGGTCTTTCGCGCAAGGCAGCTGGTGCTGGCCATTCCCGCGCCCCAGGCGGCGGAACTGCTGGGCGAGACGCATCCCCTCTATGACCGCCTGATGCAGGTGCGCTTCCATGCCTGCGCCACGCTGATGGCGGGGGTTGATGCGCCCGCGCCGTTCACGACGCGGATCGGGCGGGGGGCGATGTCATGGATCGCCAATGACGGCGCGAAGCCGGGCCGGGAAGGGCAGCGGCTGACCACCTGGGTCGCGCAGGCCGATCCCGATTTCAGCGCGCGCCATGTCGATATGCCGTTGCCCGAGCTGGCAGAAATCATGGCCCCCGAGCTGCTGCGCATCATCCAGGCCCCGCCCGAGGCGCTGAAGCATGCCGTCGCGCATCGCTGGCTCTATTCCCAGGCGTCGCATCCGCTCGGGGCTCCGTTCCTTGCGGACCAGGCCAGCGCGGTGATCGTTGGCGGCGATTGGACGCTTGGCCCCTATGCCGAGGATGGCTGGGCCAGCGGCCGAGAAATGGCGGGCCACCTGCTGGCGCGGGGCGTCGATGAACGATGAGCCGCGCATCCGGCCCGTCCCGCAGGGGCGGCTGTCGCGCATGGCGCGGATCGGGGGGCTTGCCGGGGGCATGGGTGCGCGTGCCATGGCGACGGGGCTTCGGGAAATCGCGCAGGGCAGGCGGCCTTCGGCGTCGCAGCTGTTCCTGACGCCGGGAAATGCCCTGCGGCTGACCGACCAGTTGGCGCGGATGCGCGGGGCCGCGATGAAGCTGGGGCAGCTGATCTCGATGGATGCGGGGGCGGTGCTGCCGCCCGAGCTGGCGCAGGTGATGGCGCGGTTGCGTGCCGATGCGGATCACATGCCGCCCCGACAGTTGCGCAGCCAGCTGGACGCCGCCTGGGGCGAGGGCTGGATCCACCGTTTCGACCGGTTCGAGACCCGCCCCATTGCCGCGGCCTCGATCGGGCAGGTCCATCGCGCAAGGCTGAAGGACGGTCGCGACCTTGCGATCAATGTCCAGTATCCGGGCGTCGCGGACAGCATCGACAGCGATCTGTCGAACCTGGGGATGCTGCTGCGGATGCCGGGGGTGACGCCGCCGGGGATCGACCTGCCCGCCCTGATGGACGAGGCCCGCACCCAGCTGCGCCAAGAGGCGGATTACCTGCAGGAGGCCGGCGCCATGCTGGCCTATGGCGCGCATCTGGCCGACCGACCGCGCTTCACGCTGCCTAGGCCGGTGGAGGAGCTGACGACCGGCACCGTCCTTGCGATGGATTTCATCGACAGCCAGCCGATCGAGCTGCTGACCGACGCGCCGCAGGACCTGCGCGACCGCGTGGCAAGCGACATGGTCCGGCTGGTCATCGACGAGCTGTTCCTGTTCGACCTGATGCAGACCGATCCGAACTTTGCGAACTTCCGCTGGTGCCCGTCGACGCAGCGGATCGTGCTGCTGGATTTCGGCGCGACGCGCGGTTTCTCGGGGGCGGTGGCGCCGCGATACCTTGCGCTGCTTCGGGCGGGCCTTGGCGGTGACCGCGACGCGATCGCGGATGCCGCCATCGCCATCGGATATTTCCGCACTGAGACCCCGCCCGATCACCGCGAGGCGCTGCTGGACATGATCGATATCGCGTTCGGGCCTCTGCGGCAGGGCGGGGTCTTCGATGTCGCCGGAACGACCATTCCGCAGCAGATCGCCGATCTGGCCATGGACCTTGCCCGCACCCGCAGCGCCGCCGAGATGCCCCCGCCCGAGATCCTGTTCCTGCATCGCAAGCTGGGCGGGCTGTATCTGCTGCTGGCACGGCTGCGCGCGCGGGTCGATCTGGACGCGCTGTTCGATCCGGCCGATCTGCAGGCGCGGCTGGACGCGCGTTAATTGGCCAGCCGGTCGCCGACCAACCGGTCGATGCGGCGGAACTCGTCCGCCATCGCGTGATCCAGCGCCTGCCCCTCGGACGGGACGGCGCCCGGGTCCTCCTGCCCGTCGCGGGGCAGGCTGCGATCCGACATGAAGCTGCGGATCTCGTCCCGCGCGGCATCGGGCATGGCCGCGATCAGCCGCGCCAGCAGGCGGCGCTGCGCCAGAAGGCGGCCTTCGAATTCGGAAATCTGCCGGTTGTCCATCCCTGTCCCCTTCGTTCGCTGCGCGCCGCAATGAAAAGGGCGCGCAGGGGAAATCCCCCGCGCGCCCGAACGGTTCCCCGCGGTATGGGGCGTCAGGCCATCGCCTTGGCCTCGGCCCGGCGGGCATGCAGCGCAGGCTCGGTATAGCCCGAGGGCTGGCGCGTGCCGGTCAGGATCAGGTCGCGCGCGGCCTGGAAGGCGGGGCCGTCGAAGCCCGGCGCCATGGGGCGATAGGCCGGATCGCCCGCGTTCTGCGCATCGACCTTGGCGGCCATGCGGCGCAGCGCATCCTCGACCTGGTCGGTGGTGATCAGGCCGTGTTCCAGCCAGTTCGCAAGATACTGCGCGCTGATCCGGCAGGTGGCGCGATCCTCCATCAGGGCCACGTCGTCGATATCGGGCACCTTGGAGCAGCCGATGCCCTGGTCCACCCAACGCACGACATAGCCGAGGATGCCCTGCGCGCTGTTCTCCAGCTCTCGCGCGATCTGGTCCGGGGCCATCGGCTCGGTCGCCAGCGCGGGGGTCAGCAGCGTGTCCAGATCGGGCAGCGCGTTGGCGGACATGCGGTCCTGGATCTGGGCCACGTCGACGGCGTGGTAATGCATCGCGTGCAGCGTCGCGGCGGTCGGGCTGGGCACCCAAGCAGTCGTCGCGCCCGATTTCGGATGGCCGATCTTGGCCTCCAGCATCTCGGCCATGGCGTCGGGCTTGGCCCACATGCCCTTGCCGATCTGGGCGCGGCCCCGCATCCCGGCGGCAAGGCCGATCAGCACGTTGCGATCCTCGTAGGATTTCAGCCAGTTGGCCGATTTCATCCCGTCGCGGCCGACAAATGCACCCGCCTGCATCGAGGTGTGGATCTCGTCGCCGGTACGGTCGAGGAAGCCCGTGTTGATGAAGAAGATCCGGTCGCGGATCGCGTGGATGCAGGCCGCAAGGTTCGCGCTGGTGCGGCGTTCCTCGTCCATCAGGCCCAGCTTGACGGTATTGGCGGGCAGGCCCAGCACCTTCTCGACATGGGCGAAGATGCGGTTGGCGAAATCGGCCTCGGACGGGCCGTGCATCTTGGGCTTCACGACATAGATCGCGCCGCAGCGGCTGTTGCGCGGGCCTTCGGTCTTGGCCAGGTCGTGCATGGCGCAGGCGGTCGTGACCATCGCGTCCATCATGCCCTCGGGGGTGGGTTGGCCGTCCTTCAGCACCGCATCGGTGGTCATCAGGTGGCCGACATTGCGCACCAGCAGCAGCGCGCGGCCCTGCAGGGTCAGCTGGGACCCGTCGGGGCGCGCGAAGACGCGGTCGCCCTGCAGGCGGCGGGTCATGTCCTTGCCGCCCTTCCGGAACGTCTCGGCCAGGTCGCCCTTCATCAGGCCCAGCCAGTTGCCGTAGACCGCGACCTTGTCCTCGGCATCGACGGCGGCGACGCTGTCCTCGCAATCCTGGATGGCGCTGAGCGCGGCCTCCATCACGACATCGCGGAGGCCGGATTTGGATGCGGCCCCGATCGGGTCGGTCGGGTTGATCACCAGTTCGACATGCAGGCCGTTATGGCGCAGCAGGTATCCGGTATCGCCGCCATCGCTGCGCGTGCCGACATATGCCGCCGGATCCGCCAGGCGCACGGGCTGGCCCGCGACGGTCGCGACCAGCCCCTGGTCGTCCGCGCCATAGCCCTCGACCGCGCTGTGGCTGCCGGCGGTCAGCGGGAAGGTTTCGTCCAGGAAGGTCGCGACGCGGGCCACGACGGCATCGCGGCGGTCGGCATCGAAGCCGCCGGTGGGCGCGGGGCCCATCACGTCCGACCCGTACATCGCATCATAGAGCGAGCCCCAACGCGCATTCGCGGCGTTCAGCGCGAAGCGGGCATTGCTGACGGGCACGACCAGCTGCGGACCGGCAAGGGTCGCGATCTCGGGGTCGATATCGCCGTTCGCGATGGTGAAGGGCGCGGGCTCGGGGACGAGGTACCCGATCTCGGTCAGGAAGGCGCGATAGGCCGCGGCGTCCCAGGGCTGGTTGCCGCGGGCGCGGTGCCAGTCGTCGATCCGGGTCTGCAATTCCTCGCGCCGGGCCAGCAGGGCGCGGTTCTCGGGGGCGAAGCCGTCGATCAGCTCGGCATAGCCCTGCCAGAAGCGGTCGGCATCGACGCCCGTTCCCGGCAGCACGCTGGTTTCGATGAATTCGGCAAGTCGGGCATCGACGGCAAGGCCGTGGCGGTCGAGACGTTCGGTCATGGTTCCCCCTTCATGGCGCAGGAATTTCCCTTGGCGACAGGTCTAGGGCAGGGCGCGGGACTTGCCAAGAAATGTTTTGGAATGTTTTTCCATTTATCGGCGGCCCTCCGCCGGCAAAATGGGGCGCATGTCCGTTTTCGCGCCCGGAATGTCGCAAAAGGGCCAATAAGGCGCATGGCACCGATTATCGTTGGGGGAAGATGAACCCTTGCCGCACAGGAATCGCGCCGCGCCATGAACGAACACATCTCCACGGCCCAGCTGATCGCGGAACGCCAGCCGAACCATTCGCTGCCGCGCGATCTCTATTGCAGCGAGACGACCTTCCGCGACGACCTGGAGCATATCTGGTATCGCGAATGGCTGTTCGCGGGGCCGTCGGCGGAACTGCCCAAGACCGGCAGCTTCACCACGATGCAGGTGGGCGAATATCCGGTGATCGTGACGCGGGGCGCGGACGGGCGGATCAGGGCGTTCCACAATGTCTGCCGCCACCGGGGTCAGCGGCTGTGCGCGACGGCCAGCGGCACGAACCCCAAGCTGGTCTGCCCCTATCACCAATGGACCTACGACCTGGACGGCAAGCTGATCTTCGCGCGCGACATGGGGCCGGAGTTCGACGCGTCGAAATATGGGCTGAAGCCTGTCCACTGCGTCGATCTGGCGGGGATGATCTTCATCTGCCTTGCCCGCATCCCGCCCGCCATCAACGAGATGGCGGCCCAGCTGATGCGTTATCTGGGAGCGCACGGGCTGAAGGACGCGCGCATCGCGCACAGCTCGACCATCGTGGAAAAGGGCAACTGGAAGCTGGTGATCGAGAACAACCGCGAATGCTATCACTGCGGGGGCAGCCATCCGTCGCTGTGCCGCACCTATTCCGACGATCCCAGCATGACCGCGATGGAAGGCCCCGACAGCGCCAGCCCCGAGATCATTGCCCATTGGCGCCGCTGCGAGGATGCGGGCCTGCCCTCGCGCTTCGTGAACCACGACCGGATGCAGTGGCGCCTTGCGCGCATCCCGCTACTGAACGGGGCCGAAAGCTATACCCTCAGCGGCAAGAAGGCCGTGTCGCACCGCATGGGCACGATGCCCTTCGACGATGCGGGGGCGCTGCTGTTCTTCAACTATCCCAATACCTGGAACCACTTCCTGGCCGATCACGCCATCGTCTTTCGGGTGCTGCCCATCAGCCCCACGGAAACGCAGGTGACGACGCATTGGCTGGTGCCCGCAGGCGCGGCCGAGGGGCGCGACTACGACCTGGACGACCTGACCCATGTTTGGATGCACACCAATGACGAGGACCGCCAGGTCGTCGAGGAGAACCAGGCGGGCATCCTGTCCCCCGCCTACGAGCCCGGCCCCTATTCGACCCTGCAGGAAGAGGGCGTGATCCAGTTCACCGACTGGTATTGCGCCACGATGACCGAACGGCTGGGTCCGCAGACCATGGCGGCCGAGTGATGGCGATGAAGCGACTGCGCCTGAACTGGTCCTCCGAGCCATGGTCCGACGACGAGCCGCTGGAATGCGTGATGGTCACCCCCGAGACGCGCGATTGCGCGACCTTCACCTTCCGCGCGCCCTCGGGGGCGTGGTTCGACTATTCCCCCGGCCAGTTCATCACGCTGGACCTGCCGGTGCCGGGCGGAAACGTGCAGCGGACCTATACGATCAGCTCGTCGCCGTCGCGTCCGCTGTCGATCTCGGTCACGGTCAAGGCGCAGCCGGATTCCGTGGGCACGCGCTGGATGCTGGACCACCTGCGCCCCGGCACGAGGCTGCGCGCCTTCGGCCCTGCGGGGATCTTCAGCTTCCACCAGCATCCGGCCCGCAAGTACCTGTTCATCTCGGCCGGGTCGGGGGTCACGCCGATGATGTCGATGACGACCTGGGCCTGGGACCAGGCGCAGGACACGGACATCGTCTTCGTCCACGCCGCCCGCACCCCGTCCGAGATCATCTTCCGCGAGCGGCTGGAACAGTTCGCGGCCCGCGTGCCGGGCGTCCAGCTGCGCTTTACCGTCGAAGAGCCCGAGCCCTATCAGACATGGCACGGATACCAGGGCCGCCTGTCGCAGATCATGCTGGGCCTGATGGCGCCGGACTATCTGGACCGCGAGGTGTTCTGCTGTGGCCCCGAGCCCTTCATGCAGGCGGTGCGGGAAATGCTCGGCTCGCTCGGCTACGACATGGACCGGTACCACCAGGAAAGCTTCGGCGCCCCCGTCGCGACCGAGGCCGAGGCCCCCGTCATCGACGACGTGGCCCCGGACGAGGATGCGCGTGCGCAGGTGGTCTTCGCCGCAAGCGGCGTGTCGGCGGCCTGTTCGGAAACCGACACGGTCCTTGCCGTGGCCAAGCGCGCGGGTCTCAACATCCCCTCGGGCTGCACCTTCGGCCTGTGCGGTACCTGCCGGATCCGCAAACGCTCGGGCGAGGTGCACATGGTCCATAACGGCGGCATCAGCGACGAGGATATCGAGGACGGCTGGATCCTGGCCTGCTGCGCCAACCCCCTGGGCCGGGTCGAGGTCGAGGTTTGAGCGAACTTCCCATGCGGTCACGTCACCGCATGGGCGACAGCCTGAAGGCGCTCGAACGCGTCGAACCGCGCGTCATGGATTGCTGCCGCCTGCGCGTCCGGCTGGAAGCTGTGGGCGACGCTGGACATCATGCGCATTGCCGTCTGCAGATCGGGGACCGCCTGCGCCGCATGGGCGGCAAGCATGGCCGATCCCAGCAGCACGGGTTCGGGGCTCTGGGTGACCTCGACCGTCCTGCCGGTGGCATCGGCCAGGATCTGGGCCGAGAATGGGTGCGTCCCCGCACCGCCCGAAACCGAGATCACGCTGCTTTCGACGCCCGCTCGAGTTTGTGCCTCGATGATCTGTCGCAAGCCGTAGGCCAGCCCGCACAACCCCGCGACATACAGTGCCACAAGGCTGTCGAGGCCGGTTTGCAGGCCAAGTCCCGCGATCACCGCGCGGCGCCTTGGATCGGCAAAAGGTGCGCGATTGCCAAGGTATTCCGGCACCACATGCAAGCCCTGGGCCATCGTGACTGCGCGACTTCCCAAGTCTTTCGCCTGCGCGCGGTCGGCAAGCCAAGCGGTCAGGGTCTTGCCGTCTTCGGATGCAAGACGCGCAGCCTCGGGTGCTGCGGGGTGAGAGGAGCAGAGCTGATCCAGCGCAGCGCCCGCCGCAGACTGACCGCCTTCGTTCAGCCACAGCCCCGGAACCATCGCCGAGAAATAGGGGCCCCAGACACCGGGCACCGGATGCGCAGCATTGCTGGTCGTCATGGTGCATGAGGAGGTGCCGAAGACATAGGCCAGCGTCCGCGTTGCGCCGGTGCCACCCGCCGCACCGACGGTCGCAAGCCCACCCGCATGCGCGTCGATCAATCCGGCGGCGACTGCCGTGCCGGGCCGCAGCCCCATCGACCGCGCGGCGGCTTCGGTCAGGCCGTGGCCCACCGCCGTTCCAGGGGCGACGATATCGCTGCCGATCCGTGCATGGCCGTCGTCGGTCAGATCCCCAAGGCCGACCTCGTCGAAGAAGCTGTCGTCCCAACGACCCTCATGCGCCAGATAGGTCCATTTGCAGGTGACGGTGCAGGTGGATCGCGCAACCGATCCGCTTGCCTTCCATGTAAGAAAATCCGTCAGGTCGAAGAAGTGATCGGCGCTCGCATAGGCCTGGTTTCGGTTCTCCTTCAGCCACAGAAGCTTGGGGGTTTGCATCTCGGGCGATATGCGTCCGCCGACATATTGAAGCACGGGATGAGCCGTGGCGTTGATCCGGTCGGCCTGCTCCTCTGCACGATGATCGAACCATGCGATGACATCGCGGTCGGGATGGGCGGGATCGGACGGGGTGCCGCCGACGATGACCAGCGAACAGGTTGCGTCGAAGCCTATCCCCGCGATGTCCTGCGCGGAAACGTCTGCTGCCAGAACCGCCTCGGCCACGCTGTCGCAGACCGCCTTCCAGATCTGTGCGCTGGACTGCTCGGCATGGCCCGCATCGTCGCGCCACGTGTCGATCGGGCGCTTGGCCGTGCCCTTCAGCGCGCCCTTGGCGTCGAACACCCCGGCCCGCGCGGATCCGGTGCCGACATCGACCCCGACATAATGCATGTGTTCTTCCTTCATTGGGTCAGCACCAGATCGGCTGGTCTGCTTGCGCTGCGCACGGTGCGCCCGTTGGGCAGGTCGTTGGCCTCCAGCTTGTCGCGGATATCCGCGGGTGACAGACGGTATCCTCGCCACCTTGCCGTAAGACGTTGCTTCAGCTCGTTCTCCGGCACTTCGATCATCAGGGTCCGGTCGAAGAAAGGGGCAAGATCGCGCCATGGACCACGGTCCAGAAGCAGATAGTTGCCTTCGCACAGGATCAGCCGCGCCTCTGGACCGATCAGCCGCGCGGACCCTCGCGATATCTCGAGCGCGCGGTCGAAGACCGGCACCGCAACCGTGTCGGTCCCGGCCACCAGGCGGGACAGGGTCGAGGCCAGTCCCCCCACGTCGAACGTGTCGGGTGCACCCTTCCGCGGCAGGCGACCTGCCTGACGCAGCACCGCATCGTCGAAATGATATCCGTCCATCGGCAGGATCGCGACCTGACCCGGATGGGTCAGATCGAAGGCCCGGGCCAACCTGTCGACGGTGGTGCTCTTGCCAGAACCCGGTGCCCCGGCAATCGCGAGGATGTGCCGGCCGGGGCGTTCCAGAAGACTGCGTGCCTCGGCGATGAGCCCGTCGAAGTCTATGCGGCGGCTCATCAGATCAGGCGATATTGCGCGGCCTTGTTGCGCAGGAACGGCAGCCCTTTGGACATCACCTCGTCGTGGTCACTTGCAACGGGACGCCAGACGGCCAGACCGAAGCCGATTTCGGGCGGCATGTTGATGAAGCTCTCCATTGCCAGCCCGCCCTTGAAATCGATCGCCTTCAGCGTGGCAAAGACCTCGTCCCAGTCGCAGCAGCCCTCGCCCGGCGTGCCCCGATCGCTTTCGCTGAGGTGGATGTACTTGAGGTAGTCGCGCGCATCGAGGATGCCGTTCGCGGCCCCCTTCTCCTCGATGTTCATGTGATAGGTGTCGAGGTGGATGAAGATGTTGTCGGAACCCACCCGCTCGATCATGTCGCGCGCCTGCCAGCCGGTGTTGATCAAGTGGTTCTCGTAGCGGTTGACGGGCTCGATCCCGAACTGCAGTCCGACCGTCTTGGCGTATTTGGCAGCGGCGTCCAGAACCTTTGCGATGTTGTCGTACTCGCCCTGCGTCGGCCAGGTCCCGGTGCGCTGACCGATGCCGCCGAAGGTGACGCCCGACAGCGCCTCGGCGCCGCAGGCCTTGGTCTGATCGATGGCCAGCTTCAGGTACTCGATCGCGCCGCTTGGATTCACCGATGCCCAGTTCTGTTCCGGGAGCCCGAGCGAGCAGATCGCCCGGAGGTTGTTCTTGTCCAGCAGCGCGGCGGTGTGTGCGGTGTCGACCTCTTTCGGGCGCAGCATCGGGATCTCGATGAAGTCCACACCGTAGGTCACGGCGCCCTTGACGGCACGTTCCGCGCCCTCGCGGTCCCAGTTCATTGTCCACATGCTTGTATGAACGCCAAAGCCTTGCATTTACTTGCCCTTTCCGAACAGGAAGAAGAATGTGTGCCGCAGCTGGCTGGATCGCATCACCATCACGGCGATCAGGAACAGGCCCCAGACGGCAGTCGAGAGATGCTGGTTCGCACCGATAAGGTTCAGCCCCGAAGACAGGACCTGCAGGATGACCAGCGCGATGACGACCGGCGCCACGCGGCCATGCCCGCCGAACGGGTCCACGCCGCCCAGGAAGCAGGCGAGCACGGTGATCAGCAGCATCGCCTCGCCGTGGCCGACCCTGACGGAGTTGAAGCGCGCCGCCATCAGGATGCCCGCGATCGCGCAGAGAACGCCCGACAAGGTATAGATCAGCACGAGCGTTCGCTTGGCGTTCAGCCCGGCATATTCGGCCGCCTTCATGTTCGACCCGGTCATGTAGACCGAGAAGCCGTGCGGCGAACGGCGTAGCAGCATGTGCCATCCGAAGGCGACGATGCCGAAGATGATCAGGGGTACCGGAACCCCGACAAGGCTGCCGTGCCCAAGGATGCGCATGTAGTCCGGGAAGCCCGAGATGTCGCCCCCGCGGGTCAGGAACTCGCCCAGACCGCGCAGGAAGATCATCATGGCCAGGGAAACGAGGATCGGGTGCGCGCCGACATAGGCGACGACCCCGCCCATCGCCGCACCGGCCAATGCGCCGACCACCAGCGCCAAGACGCAGCCCAGCATGAAGGCGCCGATCCCGGCTTCGGCGCCGCCGAACTGCATGAGCGTCCAGGCAAGCGTCAGGCCGCTGATGTTGGCCGTGTAGACGATCGCGAGATTCAGGCCGCCCGACAGGATCGGCGCCAGCATTGCCAGCGTGAGCAGCCCAAGCAGTGGCATCTGGAAGCCCATCGAACCAAGATTCGCGCCGGTCAGGAAGCGGGGCGAAGCGATCGAGAAGACCACCACCAGAACGGCCAGAAGGGTCAGCAGGGACAGGTTCTCGCCGGTGGCGGGCCTGATGCGGATGCCCTTCTGAACGGGCAGACGATAGGATCGCGACATCACGAGCTGGCCTCCTTGTTCCGGAAGAATTGGCTGAGATCGATGTTCGAGGTGGAGATCGCGACGAGAATCGCGGCACCGATGATCATCTGGAATGCGAAGGGCGACACGCCCAGCAGGTTCAGGCCGTTCTGCGTGACCGCGACGAACATCACTCCCAGGATGCAGCCGAGGATCGTCCCTTTGCCGCCGCCCAGTCGCGCACCCCCCAACACCACGGCCGCAAGGACATCCAGCTCTCGGCCATAGAGCGCGTTGGGCACCACCTCCTTCACGAGGTTGACCTGCATCAGGCCGGCGATCCCCGCCATCAGGCCCATCCATCCGAACGCGACGCCCTGCATGACGGCGATGTTCACGCCGGCGCGCCGCGCGCCTTCCGGGTTGTCACCGAAGGCATAAAGCTGCCGCCCGATATTCGTGCGCTTGATCAGCACCCAGGTCGCGACGATGCAACCGATCATGACGGCGACGGGCAGGGTCAGTTCGGACCAGACCCCTTGCGCGTTCTCGTGCTCGAAGATGAAGATCCGGGCCGTCCACCAGTCGGGCAGGTTGTAGATGTTGCGCCCGCCACTGAAGAACATCAGCAGACCGAAGAAGGCGTTGAAGGTCGCGATGGTGACAACGATCGAGATGATCCTGAAGCCGTGGATCAGCCATGCGTTCAGCAGGCCCAGCAGGATCCCGAGCGATCCGCAGAACAGGAACCCCAGCACCCAATTGCCGCCGCCGATGCCGATCAGCAGCTTTGCCGCCAGGTATTGGACCACGGACGAGGCGACCGCGAAGGAAATGTCGATGCCACCCGCGATCAGCACGACCAGCAGCCCGACGGCCCAGATCAGGTTGACCGCGCTGTTGTTCAGAAGCGACGTGGCGTTCGGCAGGGTGGCGAATTGCGGGGCAGCAACGGACAGCAGCGCGCAAAGAATCACCAGTACGACGCCCAGGCGCAGCTCGATCGTATAGCGGCGGAATGCGTCACGCATAGATTTTCTCCTCCAACTGGGGCACCGAGATTGCGCGCGGATCGTATTCCTCGACGATGCGCCCACCGGCCATGTGAAGTATCCGGTCGGACTGATGCATGATCTCGGTCACCTCGTCCGAGATCAGCAGGATCGCCAGCCCTTCCTCGGCAAGGGATCGCACGATGCGGAAGATGCCCGCCCGTGCGCCGACATCCACGCCGACGGTCGGGCTGTCGAGGATCAGCAGGCGCGGTTCGGTCGCCAGCCATTTGGCCAGGACGACCTTCTGCTGATTGCCGCCCGAAAGGGTCGAGATGGCGTCGGAAGGTGCGCCGATCTTGACGCCAAGCTCGCGGATCCAATGGCTGACCAGCCGGGATTTTTGCGTATCCGAGATCAGCCCGGCCGCAGTGGTCAGCTTGCGCAGGACCGAGATGACGGTGTTGTCCTCGATCGACTGCTTCTGCAGCAGGCCCAAAGAGAGCCTGTCCTCCGAAACATAGGCCATGCCACCACGGATCGCCTCTCGGATGTTGGCCGGACGATAGGGCGCATCGGTCAGCGCCATCTGTCCGGCATCGGGCTGACGCATGCCCATCATCACATGCGCCAGCTCGGTCCGTCCCGCCCCGATCAGACCGGTCAGGCCAAGCACTTCGCCCGCCTTGATCCTGAACGAGATATCGCTGAATTCACCGCGCCGCGTCAGGCCCGTGGCCTGAAATACCGTCGGCGCGTCGGGCAGATCGCGGGCTACGACCTCATCCTCGATCAGGTGACCGGTCATGAGTTCGCCCAGGCGTGCCTGCGTCATGCCTTCGGTCGGATAGACGCCCACGAGGTTTCCGTCGCGCACGACGGTCACGCGTTCTGCGATCTCCAGCACTTCGGCAAGACGGTGGGAGACGAAGACGATTGCCACCCCGTCGGCCGACAACTTGCGCACGATATCGAGAAGGCGGTCCGTTTCGGTCTGGGTCAGCGAGGCCGTCGGCTCGTCCATGAAGATCAGGCGGGCATTGTTCATCAGGGCACGGGCGATGGCGACGACCTGCCGCTGCGCGATCGCCAGATCGTTCAGCGACGCGCCGAGCGAGATGTCGACGCCCAGACGGTCCAGCACATCGCCCGCCCGCCGGACCATCTCGCGGTAGCGGACCGATCGGGGGCGCAGACCAACCAGGTCGTCGAAGGCGATGTTCTCGGCCACGGTCATGTGCGGAAACAGGGCAAGGTCCTGCCAGATGACCGATACGCCAAGCTCGCGCGCCTTGACGGGATTGATCCGGTCGACCTTTTCGCCGAACAGCTCGATCAGCTCGGCCTCTTCGGGCTGGTGCACACCGGTAACGGTCTTGATCAGCGTCGACTTGCCGCATCCGTTTTCGCCTGCAAGGCAGTGCACCTCGCCTGCGCGCACCTCGAAGTCGACCCGGTTCAGCGCCTGCACGCCGCCAAAGGCCTTCGAGACCTTGTGGAGGCGCAGCGCATATCGATCTGCCTCGGCAGTTGTCATGCTTCACCTGTGAATAATGGGGACGGGCAGGCGGCGCGATGCCCCGCCTGCAGCAAGGCTTCGGATCAGAGGCCCATGTCGGCCAGATCGTCCACGGTGCTCTTGTTGATTTCCAGCAGGTTGTCGGTGATGATGTCGCGCTGCTCGAAGTCGGGTTCGATCACGCCCAGTCCGGGGACTTCCATGCCTGCCTCGATCTGCTGGCCATTGGCCAGCATGTCGCCCAGGGTCACGAAGACCTCGCCTGCCTGCGCGGGATTCCACATGAAGCCGCCAGTCAGAACGTCCGAATGGATCATCTTCCGCCCCTGGCCCGGAGAGAACGGCCCCATGACGTGAATCTCGCCGGTCTTGCGACGCTCCTCGACCGCGCGCCCGGCGCCGATGGGCCCCTGACTGCCGAAGGCCAGGAACCCTTTGAGGTCGGGGTTCGCCGCGATCAGGTCCAGCGCCGTAGACCGGCTGTCATCGACGTTCTCTGCAACACCGTAGCGATCGCCGACGATGCTCAGATCGGGACGGTTCTCGTCCATCCAGGCAATCGCCGCATCGGCCCAGGCATTGTGCAGCGGTACCGTCAGAGATCCCACATAGACTGCATAGGTGCCGCCATCCGGCGCCTTGTCAGACAGCAGCTTGGCATGCGCCTCGCCGAAACCTTCGGCCGATGCCAGTTCGAAGTTCCAGTCGACATTCTGAAGACCCGGCCCTTCGTGAGAGATGACGACGATCCCCGCGTCGCGCGCCTTCTGCAGAACCGGCTCCAGCGCGGCCTCGTCATTGGGTACGACGCCGATCACGTCGACGCCCTTTGCGATCAGATCCTCGATCGCCTGCACCTGGAGCGACGGATCGGCCGAAACGGGGCCGATCATCTCGGCATCGACGCCAAGCTCCTTCGCGCGGCGTTCGATCCCATCCTCCATCGCATTGAACCACGGAATGCCGCCGATCTTGACGACCACCCCGATCGATGTTTCGGCAACAGCCGCCGTAGACAGGCCGGTCGTCAGCGCCAAGGCGCCGATCAGACAATTCATCTTCGTCATCTATCCCTCCCCAAGCGGACGCACTCCGCCAATCCATTTGCGCAACCGATTGTGCTGTTGCTTGAAAAAAAAGTCTGCGACCCACTCCCGGGCATCAGACCAGCTCACCTCCTCGGTGCACAATCGATGTTGCAAACATTCGTGCTTTTCCTGCACAGTGTCAATACTTCTGTTGGGGCGGTGGGTCCGAACGAGAGCGGATGCGGTAATACAGTGAAAAAGAACCAGAAAGAAACGATATACGACATTGCCGAGAAGGCAGGCGCATCCGCCTCTACGGTAAGCGCGGCCCTGAACGGCACATGGGAAAAGCGGCGAATCTCGCGTGCGACGGCCGAGCGGATCATCGCCATCGCACGTGAACAAGGCTACTCGATCAACCTGCAGGCAAGGGCGCTGCGGACATCCCGATCCGGGCTCGTGGCGCTGCTGGTTCCCGAATACAATCGCTTCTTCTCCAGCATCGCTCAGACTTTCTCGGACGAGGTGCGGGCACGCAACCAGTGCCCCGTCATCATCTCCACCGGCCGGGACACGCAGAAGGAGCACGACACTGTCACGGACCTGATGTCCTGGTCGATCGATGCGATATTCTTCGTCGGCGCGGTCGCCCCTGACGAACTGAGCCGACAATGTCAAAGCGCTGATATCCCCCATGTCTTCGTGGATCAGCCCTGCGATCTGGCGCCCTCTGTCGTCACCGACAGCCGGACGGGCGCGCGCATCCTGACCCGAGAGATCCTGAGCAGCATGACTCGCCGTGGCGTCAGGATCGGAGAGAGCCCGCGAGACACCATTTACTTTCTGGGGGGCGACCGAAGGCTGCCGTCCACCCGCAATCGCGTCGAAGGCTTTTCCGATGCCGTTTATGCCCATGTCGGGCACCTGGAACCAGAGCAGGTCATCGCCGAGACCTACGATCTGGATGCTGCGACCGAATCCATCGCAGCGCTTTATCACATGATGGGAGGGCTTCCGCGTGGGCTGTTCATCAACTCGGATTCGGTTTTCGAGGGTGCGCTGCGCTTTCTGGCGACATTACCCGAGGCCGAACTGGCCGAATGCTCGATGGGGTGCTTCGACTACGAGCCCCTGGGGCAGTTGCTGCGCTTTCCTGTGCACATGATGCGACAACGGCACAAGATGCTGGTTCAGCGTGCCTTCACGCTTCTGGAGGACAAGAGCCCTCCGGTCACCGAGATGGTCCAGCCTGAACTTTATCCGGCACCGGGCAGTCGTGACCCGGAAGGCCGCGCTTTCAGCCGGTAGACGACGATAGCCGCTGAAGCGCCGGCATGCGAATTGTGCTGGGGCAGCGGTCGTATTCAATCGCGATAGCGCCCTGATGCTTGCGCCCGATTTTGATACTGACCTAGGGTCAGGACCCATTAATCGGGTTGCGACCACCTTGCCGGCGTGATTCATGCTCCCGAACTGATGGGGGCATGATGAGCAATCTTTTCTGGCTGAGCGATGAGCAGATGGCGCGGTTGCGGCCGTTCTTTCCAAAGAGCCATGGCAAGCCGAGGGTCGATGATCGGCGGGTCTTGAGCGGGATAATCTTCATC